>NZ_JADMQH010000024.1:0-83942 GCF_015559655.1 Bacteroides sp. 1001136B_160425_E2
CTTTGGCTGTACGCTTGCCGCTATTAAGCTGCGTTAGGGACTTGCACCCGTTAGACTATGCCCATGTCGGGCGAACAAGGAAGAAGGGCGCGCTAGTTACCTAGTGCGCCCTTCTCTATTACTGTCTATTTATTCAGTATTAGTTCTTTGGCAATGCTTCTTTCACTACCATTGAACGACCTACATATTCTGCACCGTTCAATTGTTTGATAGCGTTGTTAGCTTCTGTATCATCCGGCATTTCGATAAACGCAAAACCTTTTGATCTTCTAGTTTCACGATCTGTGATTAACTTTACTGAAGCAACTGTTCCATACTCTTCCATTACATGTCTCAAATCCGATTCCTTAACATTATAGCTAAGATTTCCAATGTACAAATTCATAAAATACAAATATAAAAAATTAATAATTCAATAAGAAAGTTTTAGGAAGATCTTAATTAGAGATGGATATGCTCAAATAAATGAGAAGATTCATGTAAAAAAATCAAATCGTAATAAACCTCTTTATTGTTGTTGGTACAAAGGAAAGCATTATTTGGAGATATTGCACTATATTCCCTCATTTTTCTTTTCTCAAAACATCTTTTTTATGAAAATAGGTCAATACTTAACGTTCGTATCCTTTTATATCGGGCTATTTCATACCAATCACCGGATTAGTCTTCTGCAGATTCTTTGTTACAAACTCCTCGAAAAACAATTTCTTATAGCTACCACTACCTATCGCTATCTCATAAGTTCTGATAAAAACATCATTGGTATCAAAAGAGTCAATCTGTGAGGTATTGACAATATAGGATTTATTTACCCGGAGGAATTGCCTGCCGGGCAGTTGCTCATGAATATTTTTCAAATTCATTTTAGTAACTACCCTCTGATCTTCTAATTGGAGAATTGAATAATCTTTTAGCCCTTCAATAAATAGAATGTCGTTAAAGTTTATTTTAAAATATCGTCGTTCCGACCTGATGAAGATGTACTCTTCCTGTATTTCTTCCACTTTCTCGGGCGTCTCCAACAACAACAGTTTATGGTAGGCAACAGCTTTATTGACCGCTTTCAGAAAACGATTCATCTCTATCGGTTTCACCAAATAATCGATGGCACTCACTTCATAACTATCAAGTGCATATTCTGCATAGGCTGTCGTAAAAATAATCAATGTATTTCTGGGGATACTTTGCGCAAATTCCATTCCCGTAATTCCCGGCATTTGGATATCGAGGAAAACCAAATCAACTGTATGTTCATTCATAAAGGCGGATGCCACGATAGCATTATTAAAACTACCCGTCAGTACTAATTGAGGTATTTGTTCCACCAATAATTTCATTCCTTTACGAGCCACCGGCTCATCATCAACAATAATACAATTCATAAATTTAGATGTAAGTTGACACTATAAGTTGTTTCTTTATCTTCTATCTGTAACGTATACTGTGATTCATAAAGTAAATCCAGTCTACGCCTCACGTTGGCTAATCCTATTCCCCCTTCCCGCTTTACAGGAATACGAGGCTTAGAATTCTCACAACGAAACATTAACTGCTTATTATGCACGGAAAAGTATAGGTGAACATAAGATAAATGATCGCTGTCCGAATTATGTTTCACCGCATTCTCTACAAAGGGGATAAACAATAACGGAGGAATACAGATATTCTCCATATTTCCCTCCTGAAAAATCGTATATTCAAAATGATCCCTTCTCACCTTCTCCAGTTCAAGAAAGCTGGTGAGAAATTGTATATCTGCACTAAGAAAGACTTCCCGTCTTGTACTGTCATTCAATTGGTAGCGAAGTAAGTCATCCAGTTTACCCAATATTTGTGAAGCCTCATCCGGAGCATCTTTTAGCAATATATTGGCATTATTCAGCATATTAAAAAGAAAATGCGGATTGATCTGTTTCTTTAATTGTTGAAGCTCCGTCTGCATAGTCGCTTTCTCCAATTCCTGAATCTTTCTATCGGAGACAACCCAACGACGGAAAAGTTCAAAACTAGTACAACCACCTGCGCTCAATAGTAGCACTAATATTCCATAAGAAATACTCCCAAAAGAAACGGAATGATTATCCTGCACACAGAACTCATGAATGCCATATCGTTGATATAACTGAGACAGAAAAATAAATCCCAATAGCACACTCACTAAGTTAACTCCGAGAAACGAAATCCAATAATACAATAATTGACGCTTAGCCCTATACAAGAAACGAGGTACCAACCAATAAATATTCAGATAGATAGGAAATGCAAAAACCAATACACTAACCGGACATGCATATAGGAAACCTTCTCTATTAAAATCTCCATATATATTCTGAAATCCCAAGAAAAATATAATAAATAGCAATAATAGATTACTGATAAACCTAAAACGGTCATTTACCATACTCTTCGCCCAATCGTATACATTCCCAGTATCTTTCATAATTTCAACATTAAATCAATGGCACACAACGCCTCATCGGTATAGCAATTTTTCAATTGATAACTTCCCGGATATAACAAATCCAATCGCCGTTGTAGCTTGTCAAAGACAGGTACTACCTGCTGAATTCCATTTCTTTGCAGATGATAGTATGTACAAGTGAACCGGAGCTGATTCTCTTCCATTTGAAAATCAACCCTGATATTTTCTCCCCTTTCATTTTTCCCACAAGTAGTTGTCTGAATCACATATTCTATAACAGGCATAAACAATAAAGGAGGTATTTGTATATAACGTACTTCATTTAGGATTCTGATTTCAAAATTAAGCTCCGGATTACATATTTTCTCCAACTTCATATAATCTGTCATAAAGCAAATGTCATCTCCCAATAATACCTTTTGCCGTTCACTTTCATAAAGTTGGTATCTTAGTAACCGGCTTAATTTAAAGATGAGCAACGATGCCTTTTCTCCATCTTCTTTCAACAAGGTCCGCACCTTATTCAACATTCTCGAAAAGAATTCCGGTTGGAGTTGATCTTTCAAACGATTCAGTTCAGTCTGTATATTCATATTCTCCAATTCGTTTAACCGTTGTTGATAGGCCACCCAATGATGCAGAAAAATAGTAAAAGAAAAAGCAAAGAAATAGAGTATAAGTGCCAATGCATTTAGAAATAGGAAGAAAGGAAGATCATCATTTAGTTTTTGTAATTGTTCGGGCATAACATAATATTGCCCTAAAAGACAAATACCAGTCACCATGGCCGCCAGCATAAATCCAACAAGGCTACTTAAATAAATGATATACTTTTTATATCTACGCTGAAACAGATAACCGGGAATCAACCAGCAAGTGTGCAGATTAATAATTCCCCAAAGTATGATAGAAAGTAAAAGGCTAACCCCTGTAGAAAGATTAAGTCCTAAACTGTTGCTTTCGACAAAAGTTCCTCTGAACACCAAAAAGGAGACTACAAGAAAAATCCCTATTTGTTTCAGTAGTGTATATAGTGGTATCTTAACTGACATCGGGCGATAAAGTTACCACTTTTTTAGAATTTATACTTCATTCCCATCGAAACATACATTGCCGGTTTAAAATACGGATCGGAATCTTTGGACATATCCTCGAAAAAAGCCTTTAATGTGCGGGTAGTGTAATAAGCGATTCTGCTGCACGAAACACCGGCAGTAGCAGTGACTGAAAAAGAGTCCCCCACATTTAATTCCGGTTGTAAACCAACAATAATGAATTGCTGGGAAAACATGGTATCTTTCCCTTCCCTTTCCAACAAAGCCAATGACCCGTTCATTTCTGCCACGATCCTTAGATTCAGGAATTTATTCATTCTCATCCCTGCCGAAACCTCCATTGCATTCAACATAGATACTTTAATTTGATAACGTCCTTCAGTGCTCCAATCAAAATAAATAGCGGGAAATACCATCGGATAGCCAAATGTGTTGTTAACTGCCAAGCCGGCTCCAAGAGATAAATTAGGCTTGAACTGCCGGATAAAAATAGCTCCTCCCTGCCCCAAAACATTCTTCAACTTTACATCCGAAGCGGTATAGACTCCTGCACCGACTGTCGTCAACAAGAACCATTTTTTGCTGATAGGACGAATATTAGTTATGCTCAACTGCATATTTATGATTTGATCTATGTCTATATATGAGTGAAGATTCTTATTATTCATTGCCGTATAGCTTCCTCCTGCCGAAATCATCCAGATTGTGGGTTGATTTCTTTCATTCATTTTCTGCGATACAGGAATATTGACGTTTCCTTCCACAAACCGCAAGTCTCCCCTCCCATCTGTTTCCTGACCATCTTCATTCTTATAACACGAAGAAGAGATATAACCCGTTTTGATAGTTACTTGCGCACACGTATCTTCCGACAACAATAAAATCAAAACAACTGTACTCAATAAAATATACTTCATTATTTATCTACCTTTAGATTTGAACGTTACAAAAATAGAGCTTTACCTATCTTCGTTGAGGAATTGTAGACCAAACCTCATATTCAGTATACAAAATGAAGAAATACAGCGTCATATATCGATAAATAATTCTGTGAGTTATATTAAAATGATACGTCAGAAAACAAAAAGACTACCTTCTTTGAAACAGAAGGTAGCCTTTTATTTACATATCAGTTTGCAGATTATCCACAATGGAAATACTTATGTACGAGATCTAACATCTCCATCGGCTTTCCTTCCAAATCCGCACGCAACGTTTTATCTTCATAACTGCGAAGTCTGCGGATGATACCATCAATCATTGCCGGACTAAAGACATTATATTGTTCAAAGATTGCCCGTTGTTGTTGCAGGCAATCAGCAGAAGCCTCACAGCTATCCGGCAGTTGTGCCAGTGAATTCAGTTTATCTTCATTCTCTTTCTGATGGATATTCACATTCACATACGTCTTTTGAGCGATATCCAACGCATTCTCAATTTCAAAACCATGACGGCAGGCAACAGCCAAACCGGCCAACAGTTGATATAAATCCGCCGAACCATCCGGAGAACGCATTTCTACAGTCTGCTTCTGGCTGGTGTCAAAATGGCTTTCGGTTTCCAACGGATTGGCCAATGTACACATATCTGTTTTTGCGGCCCATCCTAATGGTACACGTACTAATACGGAACGGTTACGATCTCCCCAGCAAACATTGGTAGGTGCCTCCTGATGAGGAACAAGACGGAAATAAGAAGTAGGATTGGTATTTCCAAAGGCAGTGATTGAAGGAGCAAGTACCATCATTCCGGCAATTGCTTTACGCGCTGTTTCCGACAAAACGCCGTCTTTCAACATTTGGTTCTTTCCGTCTTTCATGATACGCATGTGGACATGCAAGCCCGACCCTGCCTTACCGGCTGTAATTTTAGGAGCAAAGGTCACATTATATCCATATCTGTATCCCAGATTACGAATCACCCATTTGGCAATCATCAACTGATCTGCCGCCTGCGATACAGGAACCGGCAGGAACTCAATCTCATTCTGCTCATAAATATAGCCATCCAGCGTAAAATTACCCACTTCGGAGTGTCCATACTTTATTTGCCCGCCTGTCTGTGCGATATAAGACATACATTGAGTACGGAACTCATTGAATTTAGCGTATGGACCCGATTCGTGATAACCACGTTGGTCGGTTGCTTGAAACATACCTGTATCCGGGGCTATTACATAATATTCCAATTCGCCCATTGCCTGAAATTCCATTCCGGTAACTTCTGTAAAAGTTTTGCTTGCTTTGTAAAGGGTGTGTTCTGGTGCACTTTCGAGGGGTTCGCCGTCTTTATTGAAGAAAGAGCAAAGCATAGACAGCGTCGGAATCTCGGCAAACGGATCAACGAATGCAGTACAGAAACGGGGAATCACATAAAGGTCACTACTGCCCGCTTCTATGAAAGAAAAAAGACTGGAACCGTCTACCCGTTCTCCACAAGTAAGAATAGCTTCCAGATAGGCTTGATTGTTGATAACAAAGTTCAGGGTTTTCAGACGACCGTCTCCCGCCGGATACATGAAATTGACCATGCGGATATCTTTTTGCTGGATAAATGAGATAATGTCGGCTTTTGTAAACTCTGAAGTTGGCTTTTGAAGGAATGCTACCAACTGGTTAGCATTCATTGACAAATCTTGATTCATAATCGGTTGTTTTTCGTTGTTGTATGATTAAAACGGTTTGTTAAATGCCAAAGATAACGAAAAGATTCTACTCCTTAAAGCGTTTTAAATCTTTCCGGCTAAAAATCCATTCCGGAGTATATAGTTTCCCCGCATCCATTTCCGCCAATTCATACCAGGGGGAAAGGCTGCGACTGACAGGATTTACAAGAATATGAATCTGTTGTGCAGGCATATAGCTCTGCGCCAACAGGAACACTTTCTTTTTGGTAGCCGGATGAACAGCAACATCTACAACAATGACTGCATGTCCGGGTGAGCCTCCTTTAATAAATACATCACCGGGTTGCAAAGAAGTATAAGACACAGCCTGAAGCTCGCGGGATAAAGAAGCCGTTCCGGCATACATAAAGACCATATCGAGATAGTTACGGAAAGTTTTATAGGAATAATCCACTCCTTTGCCCGCAGCATACCATTGCACTTGATTGCCGCTGACTTTTATCCGATTTCCTTCCGCCCATTTCTTATACCCGGCAGGGAAACCATTGGTGAAGTTGAATTTTATTTCTCCATATCGTTTATGTTTCCACAGATATTCCGCCCGCAAACGCATTACCGCATCGGCACACTGTTGCAAATCACGGTTACCTATCTCCATATCGATTACAGCGTAAGCTGCGGACTGATTCGATTTTTCTTTTCCATTATAAAGCATCACTTTACTACCTTTCGGCATCAAAGGCAAATTACGTAAATAACCTGTAAACGAATGATCGGCACAAGCCTCCCTGATATATCCCGTCGGAGGAGCGATTCTTGTAGCAACCGTTTCTTGTCCCCACAATTGCAGGGATGTACAAAGTAACCCTATATATATTAGTAAGTACTTCATAACGCTTCTCTTTATATTCTGTTCCGGACAAATATAAGTAATTATTGTTTAAAAAGAGGATGAATGTCTATTTTTATTTTAACTTTGTACAAAGACCTACATACATAACTAAAATTGATAAGCTATGGACATCCAAACATTTATTCAGAACTTCAAGGAGGCATTCGGAGAGAATGCCGAATTACCTCTTGTATTTTGGTATTCGGATATACTGGAAGGAACAGCAGAGAAAATTAACGGTTGCTTCTTTAAGGGTATGAAGACTGTCAGAGAAGGTGGCACTATCAGCTTGAATGCAGAAAATATCGGTTGCGGTGGCGGCAAATTCTACACAGGTTTTACAGAAATGCCTGAACGCGTACCGACTTTTGTCTCACTAAAAGAACGATATAAACAGACTCCGGAAATGGTCATTGAGTTTATCCGGCAACTCGGGGTTCCGAGGGCAGAAAAGAAATACCTTCATTTTGCCCGTATAGACAAAATAGCAAGTCTGGAACAAATGGAAGGCGTCATGTTTATCGCCAATCCTGATATGCTTTCCGGACTGACTACATGGGCTTACTATGATAATAATGCCGAAGATGGTGTCGTCTCTTTATTCGGTTCCGGTTGCAGTTCCATAGTGACACAAGCCACTCTTGAAAACCGCAAAGGAGGCAAGCGGACATTTATCGGTTTCTTCGACCCGTCGGTGCGTCCATACTTTGAAGCGGATAAGTTGAGTTATACGATACCTATGTCCAGATTCAGGGAAATGTGTGGGACTATGCGCCAAAGTTGCCTGTTTGATACGCATGCATGGGGAAAGATTCGGGAAAGAATGGGCACCGAATAAGGCAAAAGTACAAACCAAATAGTTTCAAAATATGTTTCAAGCCTTGAAACTGTTTGTTTCTCGGTGTGAAACGAATGGTTTCAAGCGGTGAAACAAACAGTTTCTAAGTTAGAAACAAAGTGTTTCAAATAGGCTTGAAACTTTTCTGTCCCATTTTTAATATCATAAAGTAAATGCTTAAATTAGTTCGTATTATAAGTTGTTATTCAAAACGCAACGAAGCCTCCTTTTTCTATTAACTAATTTTAGACAGTTACTTAAGCAAATAGTTCTTTGTCCGGATTAAACCTTTTCTGCGGAAAGAAGTCTAATTTTTTAAATATTATCGTTCTATTAAACATTAAAGTTATCAACAAAAATGGAAACATCTGCTAAACTCTATTCACTGAATTACAGCAATGTAAGAACTTACCTCTTTGCCCTGCTATTTGTGGCAGGAAACATTGCACTTCCACAAATCTGTCATCTTGTACCATACGGTGGTCCTACTTTATTGCCGATCTATTTTTTCACGTTGATCGCAGCTTATAAATATGGCTTTCGTGTGGGATTACTGACAGCAATTCTTTCTCCTGTCATCAATCACCTGTTATTTGCAATGCCTTCGGGAGCTGCACTCCCCATTATATTGATAAAATCCGCTTTACTTGCCGGTGCTTCCGCCTTTGCCGCACGAACACTGAAATCCATTTCTTTATGGGCTATTCTCGGTGTCGTTCTCTCCTATCAGATTATAGGAACTGCTTTTGAATGGGCATTCATCGGAAATTTCCATGTAGCAGTGCAAGATTTCCGCATTGGTATTCCCGGTATGTTAATTCAATGGTTTGGCGGCTACGCCCTACTAAAAGCGATTGCAAAACTCTAAAGTAAAAACAAAAATGGACAGAAGGGACTTTTTAAAAACAGTAGCCATAACCGGTGCCGCATTGAGTATTCAGCATTCGGAGGCAATGGAGATATTAACCCAGACTATTAATAATACGAACGGAGGCAATCCGGACTTGGTAGCCGTTATGGGTGGAGAACCGGAAGCTATGTTCCGCCGTGCTATCAGCGAACTGGGCGGTATGAAGCAATTCGTCAAACCGGGACAGAAGGTGGTCGTAAAACCTAATATCGGTTGGGATAAAGTGCCGGAACTGGCAGGAAACACCAACCCGCAACTGATTGCTGAAATCGTGAAACAATGCTTTGCTGCCGGAGCTAAAGAAGTGACCGTATTCGATCATACTTGTGACGATTGGCAGAAGTGCTACAAAAACAGCGGTATCGAAGCGGCGGCAAAAGCTGCCGGAGCAAAAGTAATGCCTGCTCATTTGGAGTCTTATTACAAGCCGATAAACTTACCCAACGGTCAGAAGATGAAGAAAGCAAAGATACATGAAGCCATCCTGAATTGCGATGTATGGATCAATGTTCCCATCCTGAAAAACCACGGGGGCGCCAATCTGACTATCTCGATGAAAAATCACATGGGAATTGTTTGGGACCGTGGATTTTTCCACCAGAATGACTTGCAGCAATGTATTGCCGATATCTGCACACTGCAAAAGAAAGCTGTACTGAACGTAGTAGACGCCTATCGTATCATGAAAACCAATGGTCCGCGAGGACGTTCTGCCTCGGACGTCGTGTTAGCGAAAGGACTGTTCATTTCACCGGATATTGTAGCAGTGGACACGGCTGCCGCCAAATTTTTCAATCAAATACGTGAGATGCCACTAGATACTGTGGGACACCTCGCTAAAGGAGAAGCACTGAAAATAGGAACCATGAACATTGACAAGCTGAATGTCAAGCGAATTAAGATGTAAAATAACAATGTTAAGAAAGCTACGTATTGGAATATCAGCACTATTATTTGTGCTGATTTCTTTCTTTTTTCTCGATTTCGCAGAAATATTACCGAACAGTTTTCATCGGCTGGCACATTTGCAATTTGTTCCAGCCATCCTTTCACTAAGTATAGGTATCTTATTATTTCTCATTGTGTTAACGCTCTTGTTTGGACGCGTTTATTGTTCTACAATTTGCCCTATGGGTATTTTGCAGGATGTCATTGCACGCATTTCAAAAGCAACAGGGAAAAAGAAAAAAAGATATAGTTACAGTCCCGCAAAAAACAAATTGCGTTGGGGCATACTCGGACTGACAGTAATCGGGTTTCTATGCGGATTTACATTTGTTGTAGGCCTGCTCGATCCATACAGCGCGTATGGACGTGTGGTAGTGCATATATTCAAACCTATCTACATGTTGGGGAATAATCTGTTGGAATCCGTCTTTTCCAAGTTCGACAATTATACGTTTTATCAGGTAGATACCTCTGTTTTAAGCATTTCTTCTCTTTTCATTGCTGTTATCACTCTTGCAGTTATTTTTGTAATGGCATGGAAACACGGACGGACATGGTGCAATACGGTTTGTCCCGTAGGAACAGTATTGGGATTATTGAGCCGCTTTTCATTATTTAAGGTCCGCATTGATACTGCGAAATGTAATGGATGCGGGCTTTGTGCTACCAAATGCAAAGCCTCCTGCATCAATAGTAAGGAACATGCCATTGATTATAGCCGTTGTGTAGATTGTTTCGACTGTCTGGAAGTATGCAAGCAAAAGGCATTGGTCTACAACCCTTCTTTAAAGAAACAACAAACAAACGTAGAAGCCCCTGCGCCATCATCACCGGACACGGATTCATCCAAACGCCGCTTTTTGGTTGCCGGTCTTGTTACTGCCGGGACTACTCCCAAACTCCTGTCCCAAGCCAAAGAATCCGTTGCAAGATTAGAAGGCAAGAAGGCATACAAAAAAGAGAATCCAATCACTCCTCCGGGCTCTATCAGTCGGGAACACTTTCAACAGCAATGTACATCCTGTCATCTTTGTGTCAGCAAATGCCCCTCTCATGTTCTGCAACCTGCTTTTATGGAGTATGGTTTGGCAGGCATAATGCAGCCGACCGTTAGTTTTGAGAAAGGATTTTGTAATTTTGACTGTACTGTTTGCGGAGACGTTTGTCCCAATGGAGCAATTCTTCCCATAAGTGTAGAGCAAAAACATCTTACACAAATGGGATATGTTGTTTTTATCGAGGAAAATTGCATCGTTTATACTGATGGAACCAGTTGCGGAGCGTGCTCCGAGCACTGTCCTACACAGGCTGTGGCAATGGTACCATATAAAGACGGATTAACGATCCCTCATGTAAACAAAGAAATATGCGTAGGTTGTGGAGGATGTGAATATGTTTGTCCTGCCCGTCCATTCCGCGCTATCTATATTGAAGGAAATCCAGTGCAAAAAGAAGCAAAACCTTTTAAAGAAAGCGAAGAACATAAAGTGGAGATAGACGATTTCGGATTCTAATCAGTACACAGTACTGGTGTAAAAGATTCCATCCGTATATTTGCGCTCTATTGTGGTATATTTAAATGCGGATAACAAAACTTTATACTTACGCAATTAAAGTTCCATGTTATCCGCATTTATTGTGTTCTATGGATAACAAAAAACTGCTTATAACGTTCTCTTAAAAAAACTATTCATTATATTCCTCCTACTTTCAATAAATTCACTAAATTCGTGGCGAACTAAAGAAAGCAACTCATGGAGGTATTCACAAATAACAGGAATAGCCGGAAATATCAGATTGGCTATGCACTAAGCGGAGGATTTATTAAAGGATTTGCCCATTTGGGAGTTATGCAAGCTCTTTTAGAGCATGATATTAAACCGGAAATCATCTCCGGAGTAAGCGCAGGAGCACTTGCCGGTGTCTTTTATGCAGATGGCAACGAACCCCACAAAGTACTTGATTATTTCTCCGGACATAAATTCCAGGATTTAACCAAACTGGTAATTCCTAAAAAAGGATTATTTGACCTTTGTGAATTTATAGACTTTCTCCGAACCAACGTTAAAGCAAAAAACTTGGAAGATTTACAACTTCCTCTGATTATCACAGCAACCGACCTCGATCATGGACGCATGGTTCACTTTCACCGGGGTAGCATAGCTGAACGGGTTGCTGCTTCTTGTTGTATGCCTGTTATGTTCGCACCAGTCAATATAGATGGCACTAACTATGTTGATGGAGGATTGATGATGAATCTTCCCGTATCTACCCTGCGTAGAGTGTGCAATAAGGTGGTGGCTGTCAACGTAAGCCCCATCATGGCACAGGACTACAAAATGAATATTGTAAGCATTGCTATGCGTTCATTCCATTTTATGTTCCGCGCCAATACTTTTCCAGAAAGAGAAAAGTGTGATTTATTAATCGAGCCATACAATCTATACGGATATAGTAATACTGAACTGGAGAAAGCAGAAGAAATCTTCGGACAGGGATATAATACAGCAAATGAAGTGCTTAATCAACTGTTGGAAGAAAAAGGGAAAATATGGAAGTAACCTCCTATCCATCGGAAAAAAGAATGAATACGAATATTAATAATCTACTCTATATGAATGACGAAAATAAAATAATTATCTATCAAGTGTTCACCCGCCTGTTTGGAAATAACAACAACCACTGCGTCTACAATGGAGACATTGCCACCAACGGTTGTGGGAAAATGGCTGATTTCACGCTCAAAGCACTTGGTGAAATCAAAAAGCTAGGTACTACGCATATATGGTATACAGGCATCATCGAACATGCCACTCAAACGGACTATCGCCGTTATAACATCAGTCCGGACCACCCTGCCATTGTGAAAGGAAAAGCGGGTTCTCCTTATGCCATCAAAGATTATTATGATGTAGATCCTGACCTGGCCAACGACGTACAAGGACGTATGAAAGAATTTGAGAACTTGGTACACCGTACACATCGCGCAGGTCTGAAAGTGATTATAGATTTTGTACCTAATCACGTAGCACGCCAATACCATTCGGACGCACAGCCCGACGGTACGACGGAATTGGGGGCTAACGATGACCCCAGTCAATCTTTCAGTCCATACAATAATTTCTATTATATTCCGCAAGCGGAACTTCGTGCCCAGTTCGATATGAAAAACGGCGCAGCAGAGCCTTACCGGGAATTTCCGGCTAAAGCTACCGGTAACAATCGTTTTGACGCTACGCCCAATATCACCGACTGGTATGAAACGGTGAAATTAAACTATGGAGTGGATTATCAGAATGGCGGTACCTGCCACTTCTCCCCGACTCCGGACACTTGGATAAAGATGCTGGACATTCTTCTTTTCTGGGCGTCAAAGAACATTGACGGTTTCCGTTGTGACATGGCAGAAATGGTTCCCGTTGAATTTTGGGAATGGGTTATTCCTCAAGTAAAAGAGGTTTATCCTGAAATACTTTTCATCGCAGAAGTCTATAATCCCAGTGAATATCGTAATTATCTGTTCCGTGGCAAGTTTGACTATCTATATGATAAGGTAGGACTATATGATACGCTGCGGAACGTAGCCTGTGGATATGAATCTGCCGCCGCAATCACTCATTGCTGGCAAAGCCTGAATGGAATAGAGAAAAAAATGCTCAACTTCCTGGAGAACCACGATGAGCAACGTATCGCGTCTGATTTCTTTGCCGGTAATCCGCGTAAAGGGATTCCCGCACTAATCGTTTCTGCTTGCATGAACACCAATCCTATGATGATCTATTTTGGTCAGGAGTTCGGAGAGCTGGGCATGGATAGCGAAGGATTCAGCGGAAGAGACGGACGGACTACTATTTTTGATTATTGGAGTGTAGATACTATACGTCGTTGGCGAAACGGAGGTAAATTTGACGGGAAAATGCTTACTGAAGAGCATAAGCACCTCTACTCTATCTATCAAAAAGTACTGACGCTTTGCAACGAAGAGCAGGCAATCAAAAAGGGGGTATTCTTTGACTTAATGTATGCCAATATAAACGGATGGCGTTTCAATGAGCAGAAGCAATATACTTTTATGCGGAAATATAAAAACGAGATTCTGTTTTTCGTTATCAATTTCGACAGTCAACTGGTAGATGTTGCCATCAACGTGCCTTCACATGCCTTCGACTTTTTACAGATTCCTCAAATGGAATCTTATCAGGCTATCGATTTGATGACTGGCGCTAAAGAAGAAATCTGCTTATTACCTTATAAACCGACAGATGTTTCGGTCGGAGGTTATAACGGAAAAATTTTAAAAATTACTTTTTAAGTAAAAAGACTAAGAACCGCATACCCCTTACCCTCCGGGCACTTCATCTAGAAATGCCCGGAGGATTATTTTATGTATGTTGCCCAAACAAATATTCTCAAAGGCTGTTTAGTTAGATAACTAATCCTCTAAACTCAAAGCTTATGAAGAAATTTATGATTTGTGCAATCACGCTGTTTTTGCTATTATCTACATCTGTTTTTGGAGATACCCCTCCCGGCAATGTACAGGCAACCTTCAAAAAAATGTATCCCAAAGCAAATAGCATCGCCTGGTCACAAGATGACGGGTATTATTGTGCCAATTTTGTAATGAACGGATTTACTAAAAATGTGTGGTTTAACGTCCGAGGACAATGGGTGATGACGCAGACTGATCTTGTTAGCCTTGATCGTCTGTCACCGGCAGTCTATAATGCTTTTGTATCCGGGGCATATGCAAATTGGGTGGTAGATAATGTGACAATGGTAGAGTTTCCCAAATGGCAGGCTATTATTGTAATTAAAGTAGGACAAGATAACGTTGACATTAAATATCAGTTATTCTATACTCCACAAGGAGTATTACTGAAAACACGCAACGTGAGTGATATGTATGATATTCTCGGACCAAGTACCTTTTTGGTAAACTAGAATTAAATCATTTAATGCGCAATATAAATAAGAAAGCCCCCGCAGATATACAATGATATTTGCGGGGACTTTCTTATTTTAAAGATAAAATTATTTCTTCTTTCTAAGCACTACAGCGGTACGGGCAGGAATGTAGAGTTTCAGCCACTCTTTCTTCTCCTTACTGTACAGCGGGTCGGCAATAGTGAAATGCACTACAGAATCATCTGCCAAACCGTTTCCTCCAAATGCAACGTCATCCGTATTCAATATTACTTCATAGGCTCCCGGAGTTACCAGGAATCCATAATCGGTAAATGACTGTTTCGGATTAAAGTTAAAGACAAATATAAGGTCTTTACGTCCGTATGCCAATACCTGATCGCCATCATTATGCCATATTTCCTGAACAGGTGTTGCCTGGAAGTCTTTCACGCTCTTGAGAACTTTCAGCATATCCTTATCAAAATCACCCATATAATGATAGGTCAGATTCTTGTTGTCTACCAAATTCCATTGGCGACGGGCATATTTACATGACCATCCGTTACCTTCACGTGGGAAGTCAATCCATTCGGGATGCCCGAATTCATTTCCCATAAAGTTCAGATACCCCCCGTTGATGGTTGAAGAGGTCAATAAACGAATCATCTTGTGCAAAGCGATACCACGATTGACAACATAATTTTCATCTCCCTTTTGCATATGCCAGTACATATCAGCATCAATCAAACGGAAGATAATTGTCTTGTCTCCCACTAATGCCTGGTCATGGCTTTCTGCATACGAAATGGTCTTTTCATCCTGACGACGGTTGGTTACTTCCCAGAACATGCTGGAAGGTTTCCAGTCTTCATCAATCTTTTCTTTGATTGTCTTGATCCAATAGTCCGGAATGTTCATCGCCATACGATAATCGAAACCGTAACCGCCATCTTCTACTTTTGCAGCCAGCCCCGGCATACCGGAAACTTCTTCCGCAATGGTTATCGCTTTCGGATTTACCTGATGAATCACTTCATTAGCCAATGTCAGATAACAAATCGCATTATCATCCTGATAACCGTTGAAATAATCTCCGTAGTTACAGAAGGCTTCACCCAAACCGTGACTATAATATAGCATAGAAGTTACTCCGTCAAAACGGAAACCGTCAAATTTATATTCTTCCAGCCAGTACTTGCAGTTAGACAACAGGAAGTGAATCACTTCGTTCTTGCCATAATCGAAGCATAGAGAATCCCAAGCCGGATGTTCGCGACGAACGCCCGGATAGAAATACTGATTCGGATCACCGGCAAAGTTTCCTAATCCTTCTACTTCATTCTTCACTGCATGCGAATGAACGATGTCCATAATCACAGCAATTCCCATCTCATGAGCGGCATCGATTAATGCTTTCAATTCATCGGGAGTACCAAAACGGGAAGAAGCAGCAAAAAAGCTGGATACATGATAGCCGAAACTTCCATAATAAGGATGTTCCTGAATGGCCATTATCTGGATACAGTTATACCCTTCTTCAGCAACACGGGGAAGTATTTTCTCGCGGAATTCATTATAAGTACCCACTTTTTCCTCCTGCTGCGCCATTCCAATATGACATTCATAAATCAACAGTGGATTCGTGTCGGGCTTGAATGTTTTCTTTTTAAATTTATAGGGTTTCTCCGGGGCCCAGACTTGCGCACTGAATATCTTGGTCTGTTCATCCTGCACCACACGTGTAGCCCATGCAGGAATACGCTCGCCTTGCCCACCTTCCCAGTATACATTCAGCTTGTAGAGATCGCCATGACGGATGGCATCCGCCGGCAGGTTAATTTCCCAATTGCCATTCTTTTGTTTTTTCAGCTTGTAGGCTGCTTTTTCCTCCCAGTTATTAAATGTACCCACCATATAAATATGAGTAGCATTGGGTGCCCATTCACGGAAAGTCCACCCCTTATCGGTGCGATGCAATCCAAAATAAAGATACCCCGATGCAAAATCTGAAAGGGTTTGTTTTCCTTTATTCGTCAATTCAGCTTCCTTGTCTAATACACGCTGATGACGCCCGGTAATAGCACCGGCAAAAGGTTCCAGCCAAGGATCGTTTTTTATGAGATTAAGTGTCTTTTCCATATCAGAATTGAATTAGGATTATGCTTTTACTTTTACGATTACTTTTTTCACACCATCCGGAGTGATGCCGGGAGCATGACCGTCTTGCGGGAAGAAGATAGCAAACATTCCCGGTTTTACGGTAACGTATGTCTCCGCCAATCCTTCAAAGAAAGTAATGTCCTTTTCTGCGTTATAAGGCGCATCTGCCGGTACACAATCTTTAGCAGCAGTATACCCCATAATTTCTGTTCCCGACAACGGGATTTGAATATCAATAAAGTCGTTATGAGTTTCCAGTTTGGCTTCCTCTTTTGTTTTAGGTTTGGTTTGTGCGATATTCACGAACAGATCTTTCCCTTTCAGTTCTGTCTTACCAATTTCCATGGCTTGGAGGTCATGAGACTTCAAGAAGTCAATGGCTTGTGCAAACAAAGAATTTAAAGACGCATATTTCTCCAGATTTTCTAAAGTATCTACTACCATATGAGTTAAATTTTAAAGTTTATATTCTAGGCATTATTTATTCAAAATCATCAATCGTATAATTCATAAAATCGGCAAACCGTTTGAACTGGCGGAACGCTTTGTCTATCTGTTCCAACATATCCGGCTGGGTAAAGAAGTCATCAGGAACATTATAAGAGCAAACATACTCTTTACATTTCAAATAATCGACGTATTTGAAGTCTTTTTGGAAGCCTTTCGGAGCTGTTTTCAGAAAATCCTCCCCTATTACCGGGAAGTATTTCTTAAACTCCGGATCTTCTACGATCGCAACAAATTCTTCGATATTGTCATAAATAGATTGTCTCACTGCTTTCAGGATATTGGAAGGCAGACACAAGCTTCCTCCGGCAAGCATCGAACCATCCGGCTGCAAGTGTACATAATATCCACAATGGTCAGATTTCTTTCCTTTGGCATTGATATAACCGCCGAAATGTATTTTATAAGGTGTTTTATCCGCAGAGAAGCGGGTATCCCGGTAAATACGATAAGTACAGTCTTTGGGTTGAATTCCCCGGATAGTCTCATCAAACAGGGAAATGCGGGCAATCACTGTTGCCAAAAAGTTGTCGAACTCAGCACGGGCTGTTTCATATTCTGCCTTGTGCTCATTAAACCACTCACGATTATTATTCGCGGAAAGATCTTTTAAAAACTGAAAGATAACGGGTATGTTCATCTTTATCATTTTCTATTATTACTCTACAAACGTACAAATTTTATTTCATATAAACTACAAAAGGGGGTAAAAGGACATAAAAAAAGCATCGGCCTGGTAAAACCGATGCTTTAACACATTTATCAAAAAAACAGACTCTTCTGTCTCTGACGTACTTTAGCTTTCACAAGTGGAGTACAATCTCTTTAATTAATCTTATATCTAATACTATGAAAAACACATAAATATAACAGTACAAAAGTGACATTTGTTCAGCAATACTCTGTATATTTCAGTTAATTATCGTTTATAGAATAAAATGTTCCTCTTTTACAGGCAATACAATACGCTCCCAGTCAATCATGGCGTTGAATAACATGATATGTGAATAGTCATTTAAATGTACTTGCGCGATGTCTTTCTCAACAATCAATTGCTTATTCAGAAGTTCCGCCCGCTTCGTTCCCCGGAGTAACGGATGAGCCGGAGTAAACCATGTACGACCGTCATAGAGGGCGATATTGGCAATAGAAGTATCTGTCAGATAACCGTCTTTCACGATTAAAATATCATCCGCCATTCCTCTTTGGGCATACAAAGCGTTCAATTCTTCCCGATGTGTGCTTTTGTAAGTGTAATTAATGGTATCGGATTCTATCAGATGCAAAGAGGACACTTGCCGCATCTGATAAGGAGCATACGTGACTTCTTCTACTTCTTTTCCATACACAATCCGGCATTTATGAATCCCGTTTAAAACTGGTGGCGATATATACTCACTCAAATCAAGCGGAACACTATCTTTCCAAAAGACCGCACGGGTTCTATTGAAACGCTCTGTGTGATAATCAAGATTATAAATCTGTCCATCCTCTATCCGGATAGTCTCAATAAATGGGTACATATACTTTTTGTTTCATTTCGTTATACTCACTTTCCGCATCGCTCTGACAGGTGATTCCACCTCCACTTTTAAAATACATTTTTTCTCCTTCCTGTTCTACAAAACGTATCATAACGGCACTATCCAAATTAATTCCATCCGAATAGCCCATAATTCCTGTATAAAATCCTCTGTCGTAGGTTTCAGCTTCCCGAATAATCTGCATCGTTTTTTTCTTGGGGGCACCGGTAATGGAACCGGCTGGCAAAAGTCGGAAAATAAGTTCTCCCAAATGTTCCGAATAGTTTTCCGGCAATACGCCTTGAATTTCAGAGCTTGTCTGAAGAATCGCTCCCTGATTAGTCTGCAATGTATCGATATACCGATACCGGGAAACAGACACTTGATTGGCAATCATGCTTAAATCATTACGAATCAAATCTACGATAGTAGCGTGTTCTGCCGCCTCCTTAGGATCGTTCATCAATAATTGGGCAGCAGAAGGAATGGAAGCGTCAATAGTCCCTTTCATCGGGTATGAGCTAATTTTTCCTTGATGAATTCTCACAAATATTTCTGGAGAAAAAACAGTAAAAGAGTCTTTAACCCATAGCTTATAAATCGCTTTAGAGTGATAATAAATATCTTTCAGAGTGAGATTGGTATCTACCGGAGTGCGACAAGTCAAATTTGTGAGAAAACTATTTCCAGCCAGGATATTCTGTCGGACAATATTAAACGAGCGTTGATAGGAATAGAAAGATTCTGCAGAAGGCTGCCAATGGATAGAGTTCGCTAGTTTAGCTGAAAAAGAGGGTGTATACTTTTCAGTTGACGTAGCTTGATTGGTAAATCCATTCAAATTATACAAAAGTTCAGTAGAATCAACAGCAGCAACCTCTTCTATATAAGATGCATCCTGCAGATAATTGATAATAAAAATAAAAGGACGATGGTGTTGTCCAAACTGATTCATCCGTTTGATGGCCTGTTCCTTATTATATAAGTGCATAAAATACTTCAGCGTTTAGGAATGGCAAATGTACACAAAAAGTATAGATTAGAAAAAGATAGTAATAAAAAAGGGTTACCCGACGTATCATACCGGCAACCCTTTGTCATTTATAAGATTGGTCAAATTACTTCATAACAGCTTTCACTTGAGGAAGCATCTTTTTCACATTTTCATTTTCCGGAGAGATCTTAGCAGCCTCTTCCAAATAGTCTAATGCTTCTTTAAATCTTCCATCCGCTTTTTCTTTTTCTACAGCATATTTGTCTGCGTCTGAATTTGCCAAAGGAGCAGCTTTCTTCAGAATATTAGCTCCGTCATTATAACACAAAACTCCTAAACTATACAATGCATTTGTTTTATACTGCTTGTGATCCAATGGAATTACTTTCTTGAAACAATCTTCTGCTTCTTCAGCTTTTCCTGCTTTCTGCGCTGCAAGTCCTGCTTTTAGATAATGAAGACCATAATTCTTCACCATTGTCTTATTATTAGGATCAACTTTCAATCCCTCTTCCAAAGTAGCTACATATTCAGCAGTTTTCTTTTGTGCATCTAAAGCCAAAGCTTTACGAGCATACGCATTTCCTATATTGAATTTCTTTTGAATTGCTATATCAAAAAAAGTCACAGCTTCCGGATATTTTTTCACAGCATCAGCAGCTATACCACAATAATAAGCGGTAGCAGAGTCTTGATTATTCGTCTGTTTCAAATATTCACTGAATTTCGCATACGCTACTGGATAATCTTTAGCATTAAATGCATCATTTCCTTCTTTTTTCAATTGCTCAGGGTCGGTTTGTGCAAAAACATTAGCCACTACAATACAAAATGCAAATAAAAAAATCAATTTCTTCATAACTTTATGTGTTTTTTAGTTGTTTATCGTTCAAAAGTAAAAGTTATAATAGAAAAACACAACCGTATTTTATTTTTTTGAGCTTTTTGAAACCTATATAACGTTCGTTATTCTTCGTAAAAATGACGTTTTTCTATTTCTTCATCCCAAACCATATAAATAAACAAAACTTTTCTCTTTTATAAATTACTGATTCATAGCCACAAAGAAATATATGAATAAAAAAAGTGCCGGAAAGTTTTTGAGTTTTCATAAAAAGCACTACCTTTGCATCCGAAAATAAGGCTGGTTCCGTAGCTCAGCTGGATAGAGCAACGCCCTTCTAAGGCGTGGGTCAAGCGTTCGAATCGCTTCGGAATCACTATTAACATCCGGTAACAGTTAAATGTTATCGGATTTTTCTTTTAAATAGCTGATATTAAACGTTTTACTTTCGCCCCGTTTAACTTTTAATAACCTGCCTGTGTAGGCATATTTGTAGGCATATCCCCTCTACAGGCATAAAATAGGCATATAAAAATGACGGCAATAAGAGTTGTAAGACAAGGCAAAAAAGGCAAAACCGACCGGCTCCCCCTGTATGTGGAATTTTATATCAACCGCGAGAAAATAAGGATCGCGGTAAGGTTAAGTGTCACCTCTAAAGAATGGGATGAGCAAAACGAAGTGATAAAAGGCCGGGACAAAGAAAGTAAGGATAAAAATTTAATCATCTCCAATATCCGTTCACGAGTAAGCGATATATTTGTCCGTGCCCGTCTTAAAAATGAGACGCTGACAAAAGAAAGTTTCTTCCGCCAGTATAACAATCCCTCCGATTTTGGTACCTTCTTTGATTTTGCACGGGTTTACCTCAAACAAATTAGCAAAACTATTTCTTTCGGTACCTGGAAACATCACGTTTCTATCATCAAGAAACTGGAAACATTCGCACCCGGCCTTGTATTTTCAGAGATTACCCACGAATTTCTCCTGTCTTTCTTTGCATATCTTCGCAAAATAGGTAACATGGATTCTACGGCATGGCGTAACATGGCTACTATCAAAATATATGTAGGTGCCGCCATACGCGGCGGTTATATGGACCAGGACCCGTTCGCGGCCATAAAGATACGTCGCCCCAAAAGTGAAGTTATATACCTGACGGAAGAAGAACTCCTCCGTCTGACCGCCTTGTACCGGTCCGGCCGCCTGGAAGAATGTACCCAGAACGTACTCCGTTTTTTTCTGTTTCTTTGTTTTACTTCTTTGCATATAGGCGATGCAAAAGCATTGCAGATAAACCAGTTCATAGGGAATGAACTACACTACACACGAGGTAAGACAAAAATACCGGTAACTGTACCCTTATCGGACCCGGCACGTTATATCTATGAATATTACCGGGCCGGACGTACAAAAGGTAACTTGTTTATGAACCTTCCCACGGATCAGGATATAAACCGGGTATTGAAAACAATAGCCGGTAAAGTAGGAATAACAAAGGATATCAGTTCAAAGACCGGGCGGCATACATTCGCTACCTTGTATTATAAGAAAACACATGATATCGTAACGCTATCCCACCTTTTGGGACATAGTTCTATAACTATGACAATGGTTTACGCACATGCTCTGGAAGATGAACGCGAAGCGGGAATACACGCCTTTGATGATATGTTATAACTAAAAGAGTGAAGGGGAAACGTGTTTCCCGCTTCCCCCTTCACTTTTTCTACTCCAACGTATAAACGCTCCAGTCTATCGCCTTTTTAAGTTCCCAGCCTTCCTTTTGTGTCTCCTGTATATGTTTCACGGCACCGGTGTAAAACTCTTGTAGTTGCTGCATACTTGCAAACTCGTAAAACGTCGGGTTGTCTTCTTCCCCGAGCTTGAAAGTAACAGGAAGGTTTTCCCCGCCTGTCTGCAAGGCAAGATCGTACGCCGTCTTATAATTCATCTGGTTCTCCATGGAAAGCCAGACTTTCAGGCCGTTCCATACGTACCCGCTTTCGATCGTGTCGGTTATCTTCCGGTTATACCATTCATTAATAACCGCCTTGATTTCTGCCAGTGCGGGTAGATGATCGAACGTCTCTTCCATGTAACTACGCTGCACTCCTTCTGCTGTCTCTGTTTCCTGGTAATCCCACGTAATACGCCAGATTCCCCGGCGGCGGTTGGTACATCTTACCGGTTCCGCCTTGCTGTCTGCATAAATTCGTATCATTTCAAGTAAAATGTATAATTATCAATCCTTTTTCACTTACTTCACCTTCGCAATGTGCTTCAAAAGGCAGTTCTCCGTCTCTTGCCGCTGATTCACAAATGAAAAGTGTTTCCTCCAGGCTGGTAAAATACTTTCTCTCCTTGCCGTCGAGTTCCAGCTTTATAACAGTCCGGTTTCCGTTTTTCGTCGGAACATCCTTTTCATAATCAAGTACGATCACATCCTTGTTCATCAGTTCGGGCGACTTGATCCTTGCCCCGGTAAATCGTTTCCGTCCGTCTTTAGGCTTGTACTTGTAGCCCAGATCTTTTAATTTTTTCATTTTCTTTCCTGTTAGTTTATAAAATAAGTTCTTGCAATCGGCATGTTTTGTAAGCCCGTAAAATGAGGCGGTCAGCTCCTGCCTGCGTTTCTTGCTTTTAACCTTGTGCATCTTGCGGGCGAACTTTTGTTTGTTACGCTTCCTTAACCGTACATGATCCGGGCGGGTTACATATCCCAGGAAGTCGATACCTTCGGTGATCGGGAAAACGGTATCATTGCTTTTAATCTCCAGGCGGGCTTTACGGGCCTGTTCATGAATGATATCCCTAACCTTCCAAAGGTATTTCTTACTACCGGAAAGCACCAGACCGTCGTCACAATACCGGTAATAGTGTGCTACTGCCTCCTGATCCTTTAACCGGTGATCCAGGTAAATGGATAGAAGCAAATTACAAAGCCCCTGTGATGATCTTAGCCCGATACTTACGCCTTTAGGCATCATGCGGATGCACTCTTCCAGGATTCCGATTAATATTTTATCCTTGAACATCTTTTTCACTGCATCCAGCAAAATGTCCTGGTCTACGCTTTCATAGAATTTCGTTATATCGAACTGGTACCCGAACAGGGTTCCTTCGGGATCATCCTTTATATCTTTAACGATATACTGTAAAAGGTCATGCGTTCCCCTGTTTTTAATGGATGCGGAAGTAGTCCGGATAAAACGTACTTTCAAATGCCGGTCCACCACATTCATAACAGCGTTAAGAACGATCCTGTCCTCCAGGGAAACCGATTGTACGGTCCTTACCTTCGGCCCGTCGTCTACGGTCATTTCCCGATATCCTCCGAGCTTGAACCGCCCACTCCTGATCCGCTGCCTGATCCTCTCTACTGCCTTCGGGACATCCGCCAGTATTCTACGCCCGGCAAAGCTGCGCTTTCGTCTTCTTTTGCGCAATACCGTTTTTATGGCGTCCTCTATATTGGAGTCCTCGACAATCTCTTCTATAATATTATCTTCTCTCCACATGATAATTAAATTAGCCTTCAATTCCCCGGGCCGGGCTTCTTCGAAAAAAATTCCTACCAAACCCCATTGCCCTGCGCTTTATTTTTCCCCTTTCCAGCCGTAAACGGCTGCTGTTGGCGAGGCTCATTCCTCTTGGCTCCACGCCGGGGACACGTCCCCACTGTTGTACGCCAATCTTTAAGGCTTATGCGCTTTTTCTTTATCCTAATTGTTTGCAAGCCGAACGCCGATGTTCGCATTCGTGTTCGATGAATCGTTATTCGCGTTCGCATACGAAACACCGCCTAACGCGTTCGCGTTGTTGTTCGACCGATACACCACACGAGTGTATATGAGGAAATCCGCCTTTGTACTTTCAGGAAGCACCGGCACCCGTCTTACTTCCGGACGCCTGCGCTACCCGCACAACGTTTTACGTTGCTATTTTTTATCTTAATCTGCCTGATTTATGGCTTTAAAGGCCGCGACGCTACCCGCCCAGCGTATGATGCCCCTGAAGGCAAGCCGAACGCCGATGACCGCATTCGAGCTCGATGAACCGTAAGACGCGATCGCATACGAAACACCGCCCAACGCGGACGCGCTGCTGCTCGACCGATACACCACACGAGAAAGCCCGGTACCCACATAGAACCTGTCGAACCAATGAGAGGAAGTGGAACCGCCTTCCTTGGCCGCAATCAAATCCATATACCGGCCCCAAACCATGTGGGTAGGATAAATATCCGCATTATAAACAGTAATTCCCTGTACAACGCGTTCCGTTCCGTCCGGCATGGTAATAAACCACCTTCCGTCCGCCGCCGTCTTGTTTACTGTGACATACTGCAACCATTCCGCCTTGTTTCCCTGGAAATTCTCATATCCCAGCACATTGACGGACTGATAATTTACACCGTCCCGGTAAGCACCTTCCGCCTGTGGATTGGAACCGCCCTTTTCCTTATAATAAGAAACCGTATCACGCATCCCCAGCGCATTTGTAAGGCCTGTCACTTTCTGGTAATTGTTTGTTCCATATCCGCAAACTCCCTGCGAATCGGTATTACCGTATTTAAAGAAATGCAGATTACCCACATCCTTGTGCATCTCCCAGTCGAACAGCTGGAAACCTTTGCCCCTGTTCTGGGCGTATTTGACTGCCTGGCTCTGTGAAATAGTTCCTACACTTGAAACACCACTGACAGAACGCAGCACATCATCAATCAGATAGGCTTCATAAACACCGCCCAGGCATTCCGTATGCTCTACCCAGTCCGGCTCGATCGCTTCCACACTTTCCGATGTTGTGAGTAAAACGAAATCGAAGGCCGCCGAATTAAGGAAAGTAAAGGCCAGTTTCGTAGCCCCTACAGGAACGGCACAAAACAGATACATACCATTGATAAAACCGTTCGCATTTGAAACGCTGATCCGACTTACTATTTTCCCGGCATCATCTATAAATACAGCACCGTAAAGAGTAGAAGCAAAACCGGGAAAACGAACCTGCTTGTAATCCCGGACGTCCACCAGGGCGAACGATCCGGATTCGTATTCATTCTTCGCCTCTTCAATGGTTGTGTAATCCGTATTCTTACGAATCCCGATCCCTTCCGTCACATCCAGTTCCTCGCGGGTAAATCTTATACTGGTGTACCCTGCTGCTGCCGGCGCATCCTCATTACTTGAAATAAAACCGTAAAGGCACTGATTCAGCACGTCCGTTACTCCCTTGTACCAGTAATGAGGCTCATATATGTAAACTTCACCTTCCGATCCGGTTAATACTGCATCCGTGGCGTTCTCCACGCTGTCACTATCCGCGTATTTATTTCGGTTCTCATCATGAAGCGGGTAACAGGTCATTTCACCCTCCGCCGTCTTTTTAGCCAGAATACAACGTCTTTTCGACAACACTTCCAATATATGGGAAGACGGGGTAAATTCAGTATTATAGTCATATCCGGTAGAGTTATCCAGATTCGTAATCTTTTCCCCGTCTCCTACCGTCTGATCTATTTTTATACCGACAAACTGCGGCTGAATGATATTCAGTTCCGGGAAATGTGCACAGGTGGCGGCGTACTCTTCATCCGACATGGACTGGGTGAGCCGGTACGTACCTACCAGGCGGCACGTCTGCACGTTTCCCCCGTCTTCATCAACGCCGCCCATTGTCATAAGCCTGCGAAGCAAATTACCGTTCCCGTCCATATCTATACCGGTAATTCGTAGATAGCTGGTCGCACTGCATTGCTGTAATAACGTGTTCCAGTCGATCAGGCTACAGTTATCAATCACAAGGCGCGTGATATTTGCCGTACCTTCCAGCTGCAGCCCTGCATTGGTTAGTTTGTTCAGGTACCGGAGTTCGAGCGTCTGCAAAGTTCCGGGAAGGACGCAAACGGCCAGAGGCGCACCGCCGGCAAATGTCACACCGGTAAGGGATGTATCACCGGCCAGGAAGGTTTCAAGTTTGGTATTACTTGAAAGGTCCATACCGGTAAAGGAAGAAGATTTAAGTCCGGATATGTCGAGTTTTCGAAGATTACGGCAATTACCCACCAGAAGGGCGTTAAATGTCGTCTGTCCGGCCTCACAACTAACATTCAGTTCACGCAAGGCCGTGCAGTTGTTCAGGTTCAACGTGCCGACAATGGCGTGGGCTACATCCGTCAGATCAAGCCCGCGAATACGGCTTGCACCGTAGAAATATTGCGGATCGTTTACAATTAAATCCGTGTCCATTGTCAGTTCCACCACAGCCCCGGCCGTTTCTGCAAGTACCGCGCTTTGGTGCGGTGTTCCGGACGTGTACCCGTACCCGTAATAATACCGTTCGGAGGCCGTAATCCGAATTTTCCGGTTATCGCTGCCGAACTTGTATCCGAAATAAGCCGCGAAGCTGTCACGACGGTAAGTACCGGCCACATACTGACTATCCAAAAGGGCGAAACGGTTCTGAATGGTATAAGTACGGTGCGCATAACGGCTTCCCTGCAAGGCATACAGATAATTATAATAACTGGTTCCGCTGCCGGTTGTCACCCCTTCGGTAAGCGGAAGGATATATTTATATTCCGAATCCTTGTTATAAATCCGCTCGCACCAGTTGCCCATTTGTTCCTCGTTAAATACTTGCAGGACATATTCAAGGCTCATATTGCTACGCAAGGTTTCCGCCACTTCACGCAATTTGTCCGGACAAGACCGTACCAGTTCCCATAAAACGGAATCATGGCCGGCAAAAGCATAACTACCGATACTATCGTCAAAACTTTCGTGGGTAATGGTATATTCGTATTTCAGTACCGAATCATTACGCACACCGAACAGCGTGTCCATATCGTAAGGAAGGAAATACCAGATCAGAGAGTCCCAAGTCGCCAGCATCATGTTTTTTGCCCGGTTATCCACAGCCATAAAGTAATCGGTAATCAGATACCATGCAAACGGGCTGTCATTACCGAAATACTGGTTATATTCCGCCAGGAACTTGGCGGGATCATCCTTACATGAATCGATCCAGTTCCAAAGCCTTGTAACTGCCGCCTTGTCGTCCTCGTGTGCATCCGCCCAGGTAGTGTCCGCCTTGAAACGAAATTCCAGCGCATCATCAAAAGAAGACATGTCGGTAGTCCCGAACAGACAAAGGGCCTCGGAGTTGTTCAGGAACTCCAGACAGATACATTTGTTACGCTGCCCGTTCAGGGCCGCTTCGTCGTTGAATCCTTCAATTCCTTCAAAACCGTAAATGATCGCACTTTCCGACTTCTCATTATTGAAATTGTATTTTCCCAGATAAGTATTCGCACCGGTGCCGTCGTTGTCATAAAACAGGTCCATAGGGAAACCGTCCACGCCTATACGTACGTCATATTCCCCCTTATATGCAGCCTGCGGCGGTGTCAGCCACCCGCACCTCTTCCAAACGTCGTTCACAATACGCACCGCACCGGTATTATGTGTACCGGAAGAATCGGAAAAGTCCGCTTTCAAACAGAATATACTGATCGGCCGTGCTCCCGGTTTGAAACTGTATTCAAGGGACGGCACATCCACGCCGTTAACTTCCAGCGTGGTACCGTATTTTTCCAGGCGCAAGAAATAAAGACGGTAATTCTTACGCGGATAAGTGGTGGATGATGTACCCTGTATTCTTAGACCGACATTCCTTGCTACAAAATCGTACTCCTTACCCTGCGGACTATAAAAATAGATATCGACCGGTACCTCGAATTTCTTGTTATTGGTGGCGTTGACAAGGTTCACATCGCCGACAATTCGCATAACCGCCTTTCCCTGGGCGCGTAACTTGTCTATGTCGATATCCGTACCGTTGTCCCCCGTAACATCATTCTTTTCAAATAACAGGACCATTTCGTCCGACGTAGTCCGGTCTACCATGTAATTGTTCAATTCTTCATCATCCGTAAGCGCACGGTTATAAATACGGAAATTCCTGATCTCCACATCCGCCGTATCACTGAACAAACGGATGTTCACCGGTTCCGCCTGCAGTAATCCTTCGGTAGCCCCATACTGCACCGCTCCGCAACGGATTCCGTTTACATAAAGTTCCAGCAACCGCTTACCGGCCTTGGCCCCGACAATAAAGGCCATTTTCAGGTTCATATCACTTGCAAACTTCGTACTTACTTCCGTACCGCCGGAAACACGCATAAGGGCCTGCTCCGTTGTCATCTGGAAACCGATATCGCCGGCCATACAGTCCAGTATCACCCCCTGCCGGTCCGTTACCGACGAACAAAGAATTTCCATTTCATAGGTAGCCCCGGTAGTGGTTGCATCCGTGGAGAACGGCCGGTACCCGATTTCAATCTTCGCGCCTCCCGTAAGTTTCAGGGCGTCACCCGTCCAGCCGTTGCTGCTCCAGTCGAAACCAGAAAATGTCGTATGTATGTCGCCATAATCCCAGGCTCCCGGATCGGATTCGCTGTTGCTCCGCCCGGCTGCCGAAAGTTTCAGTACAAGCCCGGCGGTAGTTTCCTGCAAGTCGATCCCGCTTTCCGTTACGTCGATATAAAACGGGTATTCCGTGGCCCCCGTCTTAAATTTCATAGTGATCTCGCCCTGCTCCGTAAAACGGTTGGTATATGTCTGCGTAGTACGGGCCACACTGACAGACTGCGTTTTCACCCCGTCCCGGTAAACGTCCATTTGAGCCGGCGTTGCGTCAGGATCATAAGCCACAAAGTCAAATTTTACCTGTTCGTACTGCCCCGCTTCCAAGCGCGGAACAAGATGGTCCTCCGTAAAAATACGGCCGTCCGGAAAACTCATCATCGTGCCGATGAACGGTGCCGATCCTCCGGATTTCAGAATATCAATATAGATACTTTCAGACTTTAACACGAGATCGGCGGAAGCCTCCATTTCGGCAACCATTTGAACGGTATTCCGGCCGGTCACAAGCGAAGAGGGGGACAAACTGAAACTGCCGTTTGTCGTTCCCGATCTTGTAATGGTGTGCGCGTTCTGTTGCCGGCCGTTCAGATAAAGCGTGACGACCTTTGTTCCGGAACCGCTCACGGCATAAGGGATATTAATCGTGTCGGCCAGGGTATAACCGCCTGCGGCTATGGCCCCGGCCAGATTGTAAGAGCTGGTAAGGGAAAGGCTGACAACCTTCACGGATGTAAACGCCTGTCGGGTCTGTTTCTTGCCGGTAGTCGGATCGGTTGTGGTTGCCACTACGTAAATATCGGTATTCCCAACAAGCAAGTAACTTGAAAGGTCCAGTTCGTAACTGCCTTTGGAAACATCGCTGACCGTCTGGGAATACATGGTAGTTGTTCCACGCCTGATCGTAACGGTGATATCCGCCTTTTGCCCGGTAGATTCCCCCTTTTCATCCCCCGTGGTGTATTGGTGATCGTATGTATAAGTAAGACGGGCGTTTCCGCCTTCCTTGATTATGGCGTTATCTACAGCCGCATTCAAGACAATTTTAGTAGCCACCGTTTCGCCGGAACCTCCACCGGAACCGGCCGGGATATCCACGGCGGTAATTTCCGCGCCGCTTTTGTTCTGGAAAGACAGACGGACGGATGTTTCATCCTCGCTTACCTCCGCATTTACGTTAAACAGCGTGGAAGCGTCCACCTCGTTAAAACGGGCGGTTACTACCTTGTTTTCTACCGGATTGGTGGAATCGGCGGACAAAGTCTCGTCCACTTCCAGGATATCCACGTTTACATTCACATTACCGGCCGCGTCCGGCGTCTGCTTCTCGCCGTTTACCGTTACGCTCTTTACCGTTCCTTTGCCGCCGAACTCTTCCCAGCTCGCCTCCTGGTCCCAGGCATCCAGGGCGGTTCCGGTAAACTGGTACGTCTCCCATTTGCCGAGCGATGTTTCAAAGGTGATGACACGCCCCCGGCCGCGCCACTTCTCCGGTACCGCGGCAATGGCGGAAGCCAGGGTATAGAAACCTTCCGTAAGCGGCACACTGCCGGTTACATTATAGGTATTCCCGCCGCCTGAACCGCCGCTGCCGAAATCCTCCCACTTTTCGACATTCTCAAAATCCGTGTCCGGATTGCCTTTAAATTGTTTCGTCACCCAGCCGTCGGCAGTGAGGAAAGAAAGGATCACGCCGTTTTTCCGGACATCGTCAATCTTCCCCGCCGTTTTCAATGCTGCAAACACCCCCGACAGATCACTATAAACGCTGCCGGCGTTCAAGAGGTTGTTTACATTGGTAAAGGTGGAAGACAGACGCCCGGCAGTTTCCTGCAACTCCTGTTTCATTTCGTCACGGTCTGCCTGCAACGTGCTTATGTCCTCGGAACAACTGCTAATATCCTGGGACAGACTTTTCAGCTTTCCCCAAAGGGAACCGTCTTCACTCTGTGAACCGTCTTCGCTGCCGATACGGGCGTTGATATCGGCCAGCAATGCGGCCAGCGAATCACTGTCTTTAAGCCCGTCCAGAAAAGCAAGAATTTCGTTAAAGTTGTCGATTGCCTGCGAAGCGTTGTTGCCGACAAGCCGGTCGATACGTAGAGAAACGGCGTCGATAGCCTTCTGCAAGGCTGCATCGGCGGCAATGCGGGCGGCTTCCTCCGCCTCGATTTCCTTACCCTGGGAAACCAGTTTCAGGTGTTCGTTCAAGAAGCCAAGAACCGCCGCCACCATTTGGTTGGTAACGCTTTCCGCGTCCTCCGCGGTTTCAATGACTATAATAAGATCATCGATATACTCCTGTGTTGCCATATAGATACATTAATTAAATTGTTTACTGAACTCTTTGGAATGAACCCGCGGTTTCCGGTAGCCGCTTTCCGTGATTTCTCCCGTCCAGTTGGACTCCTTCTCGGCAAACGTGAGCTTTAACGTCACGTTCTGCGGCGCGTCCGGACGGACACGGTAAGAAAACTCTTCCGCCGAAGGAATTACCTTGATCTCTTCCCGGCCGTAACCTGCCAGGTAGACATCATCGGAGGAAAGCAGGTCAAGAAGAAAGCGTATTTCCTGCGGGCGTTTGAATCCCGTCTTAACCGTTACGGCTTCCTGTATCTCCGTACGTATGCGATCCGAATAATAATCATCGGTAATTTCATCGTAACGCCGGAAAACAGCGTCTTCGTCTTCATCCATGCCGGGAGTTACGCTCGCCTCGCCTTCCAGGGAAAACACCTCGTAAACCCCGTAACTGTTCAGGAACCGGAGCCGGTAACGCTCGCGGACCGTCGGGCTTTGCTCGATCCCGATCCGGAGAGCGAACGTTTCACCGCTATACACGTCAAAAAGGTTGGCCAGTACCCCGTAATCGGTAAAGAATTTAAGTCTTACGGCCTCCAGGTTCAAGGCGTAGAAATTCCCTGCCGTGCCTGGTACTGCAAGGCTTTGTCCGGTAAGAAGTTCCGTTATTTTCAGCTCGTGCTCCGGATAGATGAAACAGAGCGGGTAAAGTTCCGTCTCGCGCATCGTTATACGCCAGTCATTGCTCCGGGTGGTAAAGAAGAAATTGCAGGATTCATTCAAGAACTTCAAAGAAAAGATGTTATTACCTTCTTCATGCAATTTCTTAAAAGCCCGTTTGGATATACCGCCACGCCAGGCAGTAACAACCAAAGTGGCCGTTTCTTCCTCCTCATTTTGAAGGGTGATCGTGACGACCGCCTTGTTATACCGTTTATCGGAAAGGCTTATCAACATCTCGGAACTGTCCGTTAACGGGGGAATATCAACAAAAAGCGTTTCCAGGACCTCCGCGATATTCACCTTGAAACTTCCATTACCGTTACCGGTAAATATGGAACGCATAAATTCAAAGTTCACGAAATACATTATATTGTAAGTCGCCATAGAAGTAGTTTCTACCGAAAGATAAACAGGGTTTCCGGTAAAGGCGTTTTCCGTCGGATCAATGTTTGCTGTCAAACTCATAATTCAAAGGTGTTAACGATGAATATTCCGTTAAACTCACTCTTATTTTCAAGTCCGGAAAGGAAACGATCACGCTGATCCGTGGGAGACGTCAGGAACTTGTAAAAGTCCGAGAGCCGCCCCGCATGGTTTTCCCTCCAAAGCTTATAAAGCTCCGTCACCTGTGAAGATGACGGGGCAAGGATGATATTATTCTGCTTTTCCATGCTGCAAAAGTTGGGTTTATCAAAGGAAGAATAAAGGACGGGATCAGCTAAGCACCCTCGATGCGACAAACCTTACCTGGTATTCGACTTCTTCCGTTTCGTAACAAAAATAGTTGGCCGCGCCGGAACGCTCGTTTACCTCGATTTCAACCTCTATCTTACATTTGTAAGTTTTTTCTATGATGTTATCCTGTGCGGTGGGCGGATTTTTTAATATATCCTCATCCGTTGACGGCGTAACATACCCGTCATATATCGTATTCGATACACGGCAACCGTACACAGCATACATCCAGTGATAACGGTAATAATCTTCCCAATATTCCACCCTTCCGGCCTGTACACTCTGCAAATTGGAAGAATATACGACCCACACGTAGGAAGCACCGCCCCACACGGGAATGCCCTGTTCATTATCCAGATTATAGGGACCGATCAGACGCAGGGAACGCAACGTAATGTTTACCGGTACCAGTTTACCCGCAGGAAGCGAATAGGAAAGGCCGTCCAGAAGCATGTACTGCCCCCGCAGGGCTACCGGGGTCAAGACATCCATTTTCATAAGCTGGTGAACCGGTAAAAGGGTGTTTGTGTCCACCTGGTTAAAAGAGTGCCTTAATACGGCGTCATACTTCTGCCAGAACTTGGCAAACAGACCGTCTTCAAACTGGAATAAAAGCGATATCGTATGTTTGCTGCCGTCTTTTAACGTAATTTCTCCGCCGTCCGGAGCGTATGGTAAAATAGAACCGAAGGAATAATCCGTACTTTCCGTAACGGCCTTTGTAAAAGCGAAAGCGAAGGAAAGCGGCGTCTCCTCCTTTTCCGAATCCTCTTCATCATCGGAAGAGGTTTTCAGGTAGGTATAACGGTGCACATACCCGGCCAGGTAATACGGGGAAAGAAGGCCGTTCGGGGCAAAATTCATAAACACGCATTCATCATCGCTCGCCAGCTCCTCGTCCTCTACGTTTTCCGTCTTCCGGTCCCAGTTAAAGAAACTGGATGATGATAACGTATGCTTCTTGTTGCCCGAATCCCATTTGTACCAGTTGCCGGTGGTCTTCTCGTAGTTCAGCCACACGGAGGCCTGGGAAGGATCGAAACGGCTTACACGGATAACCATTTTTTCGTTCCCCTTGATATAGTCCTCGTACCGTTCCACCGAAGGCGCGGCACCGGTAAAAGACGTTTTGGCCGATAACTTTATCTGACGGGCCGTTTCATAATTGATAAGGGGTTCCGCCGTCAGATTCCGGGACAGATCAACGGCAGGTTCATCTTCCATTATATCCCGGATCAGTCTTAAAGTGGCCGTTTTCGTATCGGAAGAGACATTATAAACCAGTCCGAAACGTACATACAGCGCGTTTAAAAAGTCCTCAATCGTACAATCCGGCATTAAATCGGCATAATTGAGGATACCCGTCACGCAACAGTCGGCGGCATTGTTCAGGATTACCAGGCTGGAAAGTTCCTTGTCCGTCTTAAAAGGATTTTCGGTTATAGTATAACCAAATTCTGAAAATATAAAGTCCAGGACACGGTGCACGTATAAGAAGGGGGCCACGCCGTACCCTTCCGGTAAACTCGTTTCGGTCGGGGTATCATTTATCAGTAGTGTTTCCGTCCTTGCCTGATAGCATAAGGCATATTCACCGTTTGAATCCAAAGTGATACGGTTTATGTATTGCGGGTAATACGTGCCGTCCTTGGAATCATTTTTGACTACTATTTGAAATATGGCAAAATCTTCATGGGAATCCGTGAAGAACCAGTTTATAGAGGACATAAGACCGCTAACGGTACCGCCGCTTATGCTGGGTAATGTGATCGAGTTCAGTTTCTTTGCTTTCCAGGCGCTGTAGGCTTCCGAATTGTCAAAACCGATATTTAAAGTAATTCCTTCCGTCCTGCCGGCGGAAACGATATTTATCTTTCCGGTACGTTTATACACCCCGTCCAATACCGTACATGTCTGATCTTCATTCATCGGTTTTACACCCATGTCGAGCCGGTGGGCAAAACCGGTTATCCCTGCATTGTTGGCAGTGACGGGAACCGTGACCGGTACGGTTTGTGATCCCCGGTCGTTCATGACGGGGGATTTCTCGTCGATCTGTACGGTAAAGTCACCCCCTAAGTCCAGATAACCTTTGTTCGTCTTAATCTTTAGCATAATGATTACTTATTTTCCGCGTGTAAAGGTGTCGCGGGCGTTATCTATAGTTTCTTTGGCCTTCTCCAAATCCTGGTAAACGATATAGGCCTTTATCAATTTGATAGCCTCACAGGAGGCGCGAAGCTCCTTTGCCGCTTCCAGGAACTCCCGGTAGGAAGAATCACCTGCAGGGGAAGTCACGTAACCGCCTTCATAATATTCACCCGGATTCTGTGGTAACGGGTTGGCACTGGTACGCTGCCGCCTGATCGCTTCGATAGTGCTAACGGCGTCGATCACTTTAGGATTATTCATTTCCGGCTGTGGTACCACATATTCCCCCTTATGAACCACGCCGGCCACTTCATAACGTCCGCCGGGACCGGTGTAACCACCTTCATAATACCCACCACCGGAAGAACCGGAAACAACACGTTCAGCCGTGGCGGTCTTGCTGCCGGTGGTGTTTTTCAAGGACATGTTTTTAATCCTGTCCCGTTCTGCCTTGGCCGATGCAAGCTGGGCCACACCGGTAGCCGCAAGCATTACTGCAGCAACGGTTCCGGCAATCGGCCCGAGGTCCGCGTACGCCTTCATAATCGAAACGGCCGTATCTGCTATGATCTGGGAACACTTGATAGCAAAGTTTACATCCGCGTACTTCTTTTGAATCTCCAGTTTCTTATTTTCCTTCTCTTCTTCCAGGGCGGCAGTATCTTCACCGTTGTTCTCGGCTTCCTGTATGAGAACATCGTATTTTGCTTCCACCTGGTCGATTTCGGCTTGTTGAATGGCTTCCACCATGGAAGAGGAAAGACCGGAATAGTAGTCAAAGTATTTTTTAGCGTTATTCATCTGCATTTGCAGCTTTTTACGCTGGTATGTCTTTTCATCTATTAATTCCTGATCGTGCAGATTCTTTAACAGGGCCAGTTCATTCTGGTATTCCTGTGCCCATGATACGCCGATCTGGGATTGAATCTGGTATAAACTATTCTGGTACTCAAATTCAAGCTGGCTAATTTCCTGCTGTTTCTGTTTCTCCAAACCAACGGTAGAAATTCCCGCCTGCCTCGCTATCTCAATTATGGCATTATAAGTCGTTTCTACATCCTGAACCTGTTTCCGGTGTGCTTCCTGCATACCGGTTATTCCTACCGGAACGGAAGTTATTTCACGTACTTTTTGAGCAATGGCCGCCCGATCACGCAATAACTTCATTTCAGACTCACGCACGGCGTCGGCCGCTTCCGTCGCTGTTTCTATACGTTTCTGTTTACCGGTAATTTCCAAAGCGGCAATATCATTCTGGTAAGTACGGTTTATCTCCAGAAGTTCTGCGGCGTGCTCCGCTTCAACTTCCAGCATATAGGCGTCGGCGGCTTCCTGCGTGATACTTTGGTTTAATACCGCTTTTTCCATGGTGTCCTTCTGGACATTGTAATAGGCGGTTTCAATCTTTAACCGTTCGTCCCGTTTCTCCTGTACCAGTTTTATACGGGCGTCCTCCTGCTTGCCGGTTTCCGTAAAAATGGCCGTCTGTGCTTCTGTTTCGAGCTTGTGGATTTCATCGAGTAATTTCTTTTTATTAGCCGGCGTTTTTGCTTCCAGCTTCTGGAGTGCGTCGATACGTTCCCGGTAATAGCGAAGGTTTTCCGCCGTCCCTTCGAGAATATACTGGGCTTCCGTCTTATTTTCCTTCTCCCGGTTCTGTTTGATTAGAAGCATACGTTTTTCGTGCTCGATCTCCAGAGGTTTTAACGTGGCGTCCGTTTCCGTATTTTTATACTCCCCGGCTTCCGCCTTCTTTTTGACCTTCCCCAGTTCGTTTAAACGTTTTATTTCGGTGTCGATACGTTCTATTTCCTTGTTTTTCTTGGCGATATTCGCTTCGCTGTCTTCCGCCCACTGTTCCTGAACCTTTTTCTTTTCGGCCTCCAGTTTCTTTATGAGGGATGTTTCAGTATTTATATTTTCTTTATTGGTTCCGGTTAATGAAGTGGCCGTCGCCTCTGTTTTTAAGATATCATTATTGATCTGGGCGATTGCTGATTCTATACCGGCCAAATCCTTCTGTGTTGTCTGTAGGGCTTTCAACTGGTTAGCCTCTTTTTCCGTACCAAATAAACGGCTTATTTTAGCGGTAAGACTGTTCCGGTTATATCCTGACAATGTATTTTGCTGGCGGGTGTCCCAGTAAGCGTCGCTTTGCTCTGATTCCTGGCTTTCAAGATTCCTTTTTTTCTTGTACAATTCTTCCAGTTCCTCCTGGTAAGCTTTCAACTTGATTTGTTTTTCCAAGGAAACTAAATATTGATCTATAGCCTCCTTGTTGTTGTTTATGAGCCTGCCTTCTTCATTCAATTCCGCATTATAATCCGGTATCAGTTCTTTTAATTCAGCGAGCCTTTGTTTACGGGTGTAGTTGGAAAGGTTCTCGTCATTAATAGCAGCTACAAGAGTTTTTATTTTTGCTTCCTGGCTGGCATATTCTTCATTCACTTTCTTTACGACTTCCTGGTGGGCCTTCATCGCCGCCGAAGCCTGTTCCGTCTTCTTTGCAAGCTGGTAGATAGCAACACCGGCTGCCACGAGTAACGCGAGCAGGGCCGTATATGGATTCTTCAAAAGTTCGATCCTCATTAACCGAAGGGCGGCGGTACATCTTTTAATATTCAGGTGCAGCAATGCCTGGGCCGCCGCATAAGCCAGAGTAGCCGCCCGGCTGATATAAAGCTGTACGGCGTGCGCTTTCTCTGCAACGACCGAAGCAAGGGTCGCCGTTTTAAAACGGGCGTGCCACATGGTAGCGATTTTCAGTCCTCCATAGTAAGAAACCAAATAAGCGGTAACGGTATAAGTGACAACACCCCATTTATTAAACATGTCGATCATACCGCCCACACCTTCCACCATAAGCGTAACAAGGTCTATTAAATCCCGAAGAATACCCTTTGATTCATAGAAACGTAAAACTACCCCTTCGATAGTTGAACTTAATGTATTGAGGGAACCTTGTACATTATCACCCATTTCTTCCGCCATGGCATTAAATCCCTCTTCGGCTCCTGTTACTGCATCACGGAGATTTAAAACGGTATCAGTACCATTTAAAAAGGTATTAAATGCGGCAACCGAACGTTTATCCGTTAAATCCAGTGCCTTATTAAGGTCTATTCCTTCACTGTTCAGCTTTTTCAGCCCCTTTACAAGGTCTTCTAAGTTATCTACAGGACCACCAAGGGCAAGTGCAAGTTTACCGCTACCGTCAGCCAAGTTAAGCAAAATATTACGTGTTGCCGTCGCTGCCGATGAAGCGTCGAAACCGCTGTTTGCCAAAGCCCCCAAAAGGGCGGTCGTTTCCTCGATCGTGAATCCGAAAGAATTAGCAACCGGCCCAACAATAGACATTGCCGTATTTAAGTACTCGAAGCTTAAAGCGGATGCGTTACATCCCATAGTCATAGTAGAAACAGCCCGTTCCGTATCTTCCGCATCAAGGTTGAAAATACGCAATGTTGCACCGGCAAGCGTAGCAGCCGAGGCAAGATCAGTGTCCACAGCCTTAGCGAATTTCAGCACGGAAGGCGTCATCGCTTTAATATCCTCTTTAAAAAATCCCAGCTTGGCAAGCTCTATCTGAAGTTCCGTTACCTGTGCGGCCGTATAAGAAGTAGTAGCACCCAGCCGGCGCGCTTCATCTGTTAAATCCTTGATACTCTTTTTCGTGGTTCCCAGAATAGCGGCCAAAGTACTGTTTTTCTTCTCGAACTCTATAATAGTACTGATCGCATCCCTTAGCCCGCCGACAATCTGTCCGGTTATCATTGCGCCGATAGTGACAAACACACCGGCCAGAACCGTTTTTATCTTATTCAGGGAAAGAAGGGAACCGCCGAAACCTTCCGCCTTTTTCGTGGCCTGCCCGTATGCTTTCTCAACTTCTTTCAGTTCCTTCTCCAGGGCGGCATATTTTTCCGGCTGCAAGGATTTCACCGTATCGCGAAGCTCTTTCCGCAAGGCGTTTGCCTTCCTTGCCAGCTGGTTGGCACTCATGGTGGTTTTATCCAGCCGTTTCTCACATTCGGCAATCTTCTTGTTATTCTCGCCGATCGTCTTATTATTTTCTTTCAGTTGCTCATCAAGCCTTTTCCATTGTTTACCGCCAGCTTTCCCGGTGGCGATTAAATCGGTCATAGCCTTTTTTATCTCCTTATTGCTATCCCGGAGCTCCTTGTTCTTTTCTGAAAGATTATGTATTTCCTTCTGCGCATCGGAGGCGTTCAGGGTTAACACCCATTCGATATAGTCAGGTTTTAATTTTGCCATAAGAGTAAATTTTATAAGGCAAAATTATCCTGGTGTAAAGTGGCGGAAAAGGACACAAAAAAAGCCCGTAGAACCATTCTACAGGCTTATTATACTAAGAAGAAAGTATTTTATCTCTTAAAGGTAAAATCCGAAGGATCAAAACATTCTTTATCCTTAATTGTTGCCCGATCTATCATCCAGCAAATGTACCAGGTTAGAGGAACCGATATAAGAGGCGTCACGATAAAGGAAAGAAAGGCAAAAGCAAGCCACCCGGATAAAGTAGCCGGTTTATGCTTACATCCTACGAAAAAAAATATTACCAGGAAAAAGCCGATCAAAAATAAAATATCTTCGTATGTCATACAATCATCGTTAGTTCTTTACCGATATCTTTAATAGTATTTACTATTAGGGCCTCCCGTTCTTGTGAGGGCTTTTTTATTCCACTTATATATTGAGACATAAGGCTTTGACTTATTCCCATACGTCGAGCCACCGCAGAAGCATTTAGTTCCGGGTGAGAAATAAAAATCCGATATAAGAAAGTTTCTTCCTTCTTATCTTGAATAGCTAAACAATCATTCATAGGGTCTAAAAATATGCAGCTATACCAATTTCATATAAAAACTCCGGTGCAAGGTCGGCACCATTGGCCCATTCAATAGTAGCACGGGTTAAACCATATTGAACAAATTTTTCCTTATCCAATAACTCCCCGAAAACCTCACCTGTAAGATAAGGTTCCAAATTTACGATCTTTTTACTCCCGTCGCTGAAAGTAACAAGAAGCTCGTAATTCCTAATATAATCCACATCTATAACCCGTAACATAAGCGTTTATTTTAATGGTTCAATTTTATCTATTTTTTCCCCTTTTTGGGCCTTTTCCCAAAGAGAAAGTATTTCTGCCTCGTGCAAGTTAATCCACTCATTTACTTTTGCAATAACTTTAGCTGGAGCCTGACCGTCTACAATCCGATCCAATACGCTAATAGAACATTCATAATCACCATAAGTAAAATGAATATGTGGCGGATTATGATCTTTCCAATAGAGGAATATAATAATACCGAAGAATCTACAAATTTCAGGCATAAACTTTGTTTTATTGGTTACTGAAACAAAGATAGGTAATAAAATCATTACCTACAAATATTTAGGTATTAATTTTATTACCTATTTTAGCGAACTGGCAAACATTTCTTTTATCCTTTCCCTTACATAATCCTGATATTCATATTTAATCTTCCCGAGTGTGTCATGATATAGAATCCCGTATATCTGCCGGTTATAAATCTGGTAATTACCGTGTTTCTTCATATCCAGGAAGCGGGTATATAATGGAAGGTTAGAATGTGCGATTACTCCTTCGCCGTCCGGAATGACCGAATAATTCGGGTTCTGTAGTGCGGCCATTAATGCACCGGATCGCCCTTGTATGATCTCCCCGGTTCCCTGTACTTTCCTACGCTCACGGCCTTTCTGGTAAATCCGTTTGGTAGCGATATCCAGTTGGGCTTGAAATATGTCCTGTATTCCACGCCCGATCCGGTCGGTAAAAAAATCCGTTTTAAAATTCTCGGCCATTCAGTTAGAATCTTGTTTTAAATGAGAAAGCCAGGCTCCACCCTGCAAACGTCCGGTAAAAGCCGGATTCCGGAAGAGTGGAAAGGCTGGTTAAATCCAGTTCCTTAGTGACAGGGCAACCGGTGGCAGAATCTTCTATCAGCATTTGTTTGATACGCTCCATAACCGGCTGCACCTCTTCGATAGTCTCATAAGCCCCTTTACGTTGGGGATCGTACTTGCTCATAAGGAAAATAACGCATAAATTATTTTCCCTCACATTGTCAGCCGAAAGGCTGGCACCCGTTCCCGACGGAATCAGAATAAAGAGCACCGGACATTCTTCTTTTGATAGCCCCTGTATCGTCTTACTCATTTCCTCGTCAATGGTAACGGGTAGCACCTTCTTTATTTCAGGAATACGTTTTTGTACGCCTTCCCAGTATTCACGGTAAACCTTTATATCTATCATATCGTCAATCCCTGATAACGTTTCGCCTCCCATTCACGGCGGGTAACAAGCCCCGGAAGAATCTTACCGCCCCCGTATATCCACTTTTTAAACTCTGCCGGTATGGATGGCTCATACGCATCCGCTCTGATCTTCTTATAAAGCGTTGATTTCTTGAATTTTCCGATACCTACATTAAAGCAAAAGCTTACTACCGCGTCAAACTGGTACTGTCCCAAATGAAGGGGAAGCGCGTTTACCTGGTTTTCTACCGCCCTGATATCCGATTCAAAGAAAGCGTCGGCCCGGGCCTCGGTGATAACATCTCCCGGTTTTACGCCGGTTGTGTGACCGTAACCGATCGTACATACTCCCGCGGCACATACATACGCTTTCAGGCGTAGCCCCTCAAATTGCTTAATCTTGTTTTTTGTTCCTGTTGTTGTTCTCATTTCTTGTTACGTTTTTGGTGTAAATACTCAAACTTACATTTATACAGATAAAGTAATACATCCCAAAAGGGTGTATCGTCCACCTCCTTCTTATTACCGAACACGCCGGAAGCCGCCACTTCAAAGACTATTCCGGTCCAGCCGGTTTTATCGTCCGCCTTCCGGTCCTCGGATGCCAACTTCTGAAATAATATCCGAAAGTCAATATCTTCACCACCAATATAAACCGGTCCGGAAAGAACCATTTCCCAAACAGCGGAAAAGAAGTTTACCGCATGAATGGCAAGCAAGGAAGGAACGGCCGGCATCTTCTCCGGGTCCTTGTACCGGTAAAGCTTTAATGTGATATCCTGGAAGATTTCATTTATAGCCGGTTCGTCTTTTTCTGTCGCCGCCTGCTTGCTTTGCTGCAACAAATCCAGGCAATCACAAAAGTTACCGAAAGTAAGACCGTTCAGCATGTCACCGACACCATGCCAGCTCCCAAAATCCTGCATCAGGTTACGCCCGGTTTTCAGAATGGGCGTAACGATCCGCTCGCCCTCCTTACCGGTCGTATAAGAGAAAAAGCCGTCCAGCTTTTCCAGTTGGCCGTCCAGCTCCCGGATGATCTCACGCCGGTACATGGTGTAATCCGCTTTCATGCCCAGAAGGAAAGAAAGCCATTTTACGCGGAACTGTCCGGGGCTGATCGTACCGCGGTTCATCAGTACCGACAATATAAGAAACTGCCGGTACTGCTCACTGCTGACTTCATCCAGGCATGAAGGAACCTCCGCCGTCTTACTATTATATGTAAACTTCTCCATGTCCGGACATTAAAAGGTTATTCCTTTGGATTGTACGGTAACACCCGGTATATAGTAATCCACCGTTTCCGACTGCGCATCCAGTTCCCTGATGATATCCTGCAATACATCCAGGTAAGCCGCCGCGTCCTGCTCCAGACTGTTAGCAACCGATTGCCGGGCCTCTTTTTCCGCCCGCAATTTATCCCGTACGGTTGTGCTCTGCTGTACCTGTACGATTCCATTGGGTAGAACTTCCACCGGTAAACGTTCAACGGCCTTTTTTATGGTGAGAAGTGCAAGCGGGCGGCGTACATACTCCAGCAATTTCTCCGTTAAAACGGTATCGCCTTCAATCAGTTTATTATAACGGTTCCGGGTGATAACAGGTATTATCTGCCCGTCCTGGACTTCCCGGATCATAGGAATAAGCACCAGAAAAAGCCGGTGACTGCCGATATTGTAATATTCATCGAACGTTTCCTTATTCTGGATTAGAAGCCGGTTTATAGCCTTTTTCTTAATGCCGTTCATCCAGAAATCAAACTTTTCGCGGTCCATTAACTCCACCAACGCGTCTACGGCTTCATAAGCCAGGTTCCGGATATTCTCTTCATCCTTGAACTCCTGTAAGGCGGTCATACCCGTTTCATTCTCTCCAAGGTGTTTGCCACGTCCGGCCGTTCCGTGTTGTGCGTCTAAAGTGGGAATGACCTTTAACCAGGTAAACATTGCCACCGCCTGCTGCATCAGCCGCAAAGTTTCCGCCATGCCGTCCGGTTCCGTACCGTCCGCATGATCTTCACGGTAATACTTATCTACCGCGTCTATGGGTTCCGTTCCGATGATAGCCTGTAAATCCCGAATACCCAGCGGTAAGATAGGTTCCCACTTGGTAAAATCAAGATCATTATCGATCAATCCCAGAACACGGACTATTTCACCGGCACCGTCACCGCCTTTATTAAATAACTTCGTCATTTGCTCGGTCTCTTTTTAATGTATATGGTTTCCAATTATCAAAATCCTTTGTGAAATTGTTTATTTCATCGTAGAACTCCTTATAAAAGCGGGCCAGCCCGGTATCTATCGTTATACAGGTCTGCTCCGTGCGCGGATTGGTGTTCACATTGGCCGAGCTTTCTATTACAAAATCAAAAGCGTTACCAAAACCGGCCATTACTTTAGCATGATTACGGAAGATGCAGACACGTGATCCGAAACGTTCCGCCACCTTCTTTAGGTATAAATAAACATCCGCGTAGGAACCTTGAAAGATTTCACCTACATAAAAATCCGCGTGCCCTATGTCTTTTCTCTCCAGCCATTTCTCCACCTCCTTAACATCGGTAATTGCCATACACCAGGTAGAAATCAGAACATATTCCACCGGTTGTTGCTTCACGATCACACGAAGATAAGTAAGGCTGTCAACGTCCCCATGACTGATACAGTGATAAGACGCCCCTTTCTCAAAATGCCAGGGCAAACACTCTTCCAGGTGCAGCTCCGATTTTATCCGCCGGTCAAAATGAACGTTTTTCGTCCGGCGGGCCTTTATATGCTTATCCGGGGTGTTATCGGCCCGGTTCTCTTCCGGTTGCCGGTCGCTTACCGGTTCTTCCGGCACATCTTCCGGTTTCGGTGTAAAAAACAGACTACGCATTTTCTTTCATACGGTTAGAGGGTGAAACGTTCTGTTCCGCTTCCACTATGGTACGATAAAGCCCTACTTTCGTTGCGGTACCCGGAAAGTTGGCATTAATATACTGCTGTAACGGCTTACAAAGGATCATGTCCGGAATAGCCGTTTCAGAAGCGTTATACACTTTCAGGCTGTATAATTTCTCCGATCCGGAAGAAAGTTTGTTTTCTATAATCAGATTTGAAAGTACCGGATCAAGACCGAAGCCGGAAGTGGCGGCAGCGTCCGCCTTATTGGATATCTTAATCTGGGCGTCCACATAATCCTTTATCTTCTTATCCAGTGGTTCCACCGTCCAGCCCTCAAAGTTATTCGCTTCCGGATTCCAGAATTTGGTCGTGTGCATGTATTTTCCGGCGTTCTGCCTTCCGGTAATGTTGGAGGCGAATTTCTCCATAGCTTCGTCCTTGAAATCTTCCAGCATCTGGGCCGTGTATTTCTCGCCCGTACGCTCGCAAACCTGTTTTATACGTGCTTCCGCGCGGTCCCAGTAAGACTGCGGCGATTCGATATGCAGGGAAATGGCCGAAGCGTTTTCGTTATAGGCGATCAGGATAGCGGCCAGACCGCCGGCAAGCTCCAGCCAGTCAAGCGCACCCAAAAAACGCGGTGTACTCATAAAATCCTTGCAAAAGGAATAGATATTATAATATTTCACAGAAACCGGATATTTGAACGGGTGGGCCGGATCAAAGACCGGGTAACGGTAAGTATAGGCCGGATCAGGATAAGGAAAGTCGCCCACAAGTACTTCCTGCGGTTCATCCTCGCCGTCGGGAGGATATACCAGGCGGGCCTTCTGGTAGGGAATATGTTCCAGCCGTACCAAACGCCCGGGATTGCCTACACGCGGCGCACGGTTCCGGACAAACTTTATAAAAAAGCCCTGCATGTGTGTTAAGTCTACGAGTGAGCGGTGAAGAACCGTCGTGTAATCCCACGACTCCAGGTCGGCGGTTATTTCCGGATCGAGTTTCCAACGCCGGTAAAAACGGTTATTCTCTTCGTCGATCGCATCCTCATACAGCCGCGGGCCTTCTCCCCACTGTAAACCGGCTATTTTACCCATAATACCTTCACCGGCGTAGAATTTATCCAGTAAACGCATGACCTCGCCCGGCATGTCGTTATTGTCACCCATGGGAACGATAAAGGTACCGTTTACGCTGATCTTTCGCGAAAAGAAAGCCCCCCGCCGGTTTAACTGGATGCTGGAAGGTTCCCAACCTTTACCGCGGCCACCGATAGAAAAGGAGATCAAACCCTTGTCGGTGCCGGTATCTATAATTCCAAAGTTGCCACTTCGTCTTATTTCCATAATCTTAAATCGTTATTCTTTTCCCGTTGAACTCCATTACCAGACATTCCCAGCAATTCAGCGGCCGGCCCGTTGTGGTGTCCGTCAGGAATAGTTTATAGCTTGAATTTTCGATGCTTTCATCCGTCGCCTTTTTCCTCAAACGGGCGGCAGTAAGTATCACCATGTCGCCGCCGTCCCGCGTCTGACGGTTCCATTTCCGGAACTTGATAGAAAAGGTACCCCCGGAAATGGTAATCCGCTTCATCTGTTCTACCGCTACATAAAGGTTTATTTTTTCCATAGCCGGCGGATAAAGTTTTTAATACTGGCCCAGTTATCATGTACCAAGCAGAAGGATAGAAAGAAAAACATGAATTTTAGGAACGTCCATAGGCTACACCCGTTTGTAGTCTTTTCTTTTTCCTGGCTTTGTTGCTTAACGTCGGATTTACGGGTAACGGCTGTTTCCGTTTGACTGGTAGTTTCCTTATGATCCCGGAGGGAACTGCTTTGATTCTTTCCAGTTCTTTTTTCAGTTTTTCGGTTACTGAAATCAATTTCTTTAATTCTTCCGAGGCTGTCGTAGTCGATACGGATATGCGTACTATCTTCCCGGTAAACGTCAAGTACGTGCTCCTCATGGCTCGAATCTCTCCGCGCAAGTTCAATAACTCCGTCAGTAGTTGTTTGTTTTTCTTCTCCAGTTGCTTCTGTAACCGTTTTTCGTGTAACAGAGCGAGGAGAACGACAACCGTAAAAACAAGCTGCAAAACAAATAAGAATAAGTAGGTGTACGATTCCATGTCTCATAATTGATTTTAGTTATTAGTGTCGAAAGTGATAGATTTACGGTTCAGGCAATTTTTCACCCCGCAAAGAAACGGTTTCATGATATCCATTACGCGGGCGTTCTGCCTGATATCCTTTTCCATTTCGTTACATTTCTGCTGGAGTTCCCGGTACTGGCTCTCTACATCGTCGATCCGCTGTTTCAATTCCTTACGGTCATTCTTCATATCCTCAATCAGTTCCTGGTAAACCTCCTGTACTGACTTCATGGCGTCAGCTTCCGCCTGTTTACGGGTATACCGGAGAGTGAATAACCAAGTCAGGCCACCCGTGCAAAGAGCTGTAATAATCGCTGTAATTATCGTTTCCGTCATATTAGTAGAGTTGAAAATGTTACATTATAGTCCGGACGATACATACATGCGTCAAATAACCCGCCACGATCCCGGCCAGGTCTGCCAGAATATCCTTCCAGTCCCATTTATTACAGGGGGACATTTCATCCCCGTATTCCTTACCCAGTGAAGCACCCAGGGCAAAGGGAACACCATAATCACCCAACAGGGCACATATAGCGTAATTAATTCCGAAATGCTTCCATTTGTCCGTTCCTATTTTCATAATTTGAATCATTGGTTACTGCAAAGGTGGGAAGAACGGAAACGGACGAAAAGGACATAAAAAAGAGTGCCGGGAACCACCCCGGCACAAACAAACCCTAACCTGGGACTTAAACCCAACGGCTGCCTTTTCAGCCGGTATGCTAAATTGTTAATATTAAGGATTAGACAACTTTTCGATGTCTTTTTTCATCATACGTAATAATTGAATCCTTCTTAACACCTCATTTGTTGGTGTACTTTCATCTCCTTTCTCTATTAGGAAATCGATTAGGTCCTCAATAACTTCGATGTAACAAGCGGAAACCGGTTCCGTCTTAGTTTGCCACTGTGTCAAAATCTCGGCACTTTCATCTGTTATATGTGCGCCGTTTACTTCTATATCTTTCATAACAAATCTTTCATTAAACGTTTTTAATCGGTGTAGTCTCTAAGGTAGTGAAATCAATTATTCCGGCCTGCCGGTATATCCCGAGGGCGACTTTCCTAAACCGTTCGTAATTACGTCTGTCAATGGGCGATAACTGCCACCTCTTCATGTCTTTCATCAAATCCGGTATATTATTGGCACTATTATACAGACAGTTGTTTTTACCGTACTCGTGATGAAGTGATACAGACTGAAAATCACCGGAGAAAACAACCAACCGCAAACGTTCAAGTTCAAGGAAAGCAAACTCATTGTTAACCTTCTCCACCTTATAGGCTCTTAATTCAATGGAAGGCGTGCCGTATTCACGTCTAACGAAAAATAGGATATCAGGATTATTTGTATTCATTTGGCACCTCCTTTTAAGTCTTCTAATTTAATATGTGAAATACTTGTTATACTTTCCAGTACCCCGTCGCATACACTTTTAACCCTTAATCCGCGGGAACCGTCTTTCTTGGGTAAATTCAGGTGATAATACGGGCGATTCCTCCAGAATGTAATCCGGAAAATCCAGCCACGAACTTTAAAAGTAGCATTGCTTATTTTATAATCAATCTGTATCAGATCACCCGGTTTAAATTTACTTTCTTGTAGAAACATTTCCTGTATTTCTTCCTTTTCCTTCTTTATTTCCTCAATCCTTTTATCATTGTTTTGTAATTGAGTAAGTAACACTTGCTGATATTCAGTATATATCATTCGGCACCTCCTTTCTTTTCTATCTGGGGACGCTCTGAAAACCTATATATTCTTTTAACCCGGTAAATGAAAAAATAGGCTACAGGCTTGTCATAGCCGTTATTATGTGTTTTAGTGTCCTGATCTATATGAATAAACCCGCTACCGGAAGATATTTTCAGCGGCATTGTTTTAGGGTATTTCTCGTTCAGCTCCTTTACCTTTGCTTCCAGTTCAGTTTTAAAAGCATCAAAGGAAATTTTATCAGGGCAAAGCGTATTACCAAACTGGTTTGCAAACTCTGCCATTTCAGCACATTTTCGGTTCTGTGGCTTATATTCGTTAAGCTCTATAAAATAAGATATCATTTTCGGCCTCCTTTCCTCGCTTTCTTGGCACGACACACACATATAACTGCACCAATGACAGCCGGTGGATAGATAAAAGTAAGACAGAAACAAGCGATAGCAGATAAGTAATAAGCCCCAGAAGTTGAACAAACAGTACATTCATGTTTCGGTTCCTGAAAATAACGATGTTGGATTGTGTTTACGTCCGTGCTACCAGTACGGAACGAAGGTACATAGCTTGTACCGGATTGAAATTCATTTTTCATAACGGTGTTAATTTTGACTATTTTACATGGGAAAGGCGGTTACCATTTCCCCTAATTCGTCAAAATTAACACCGCAAACCGTCCGGAGATCGGGTTATAAGTTTAGGGAAAGGCAACCGCCTTGTATTAAACAAGCACTTATCGGGCATAAAAAAAGCCCGTTATTTATTCGAGCCAATAACCGAGACTCACCGGACCGCACCAGCGGTGTTAACTTTGACAGGGGCAAATGTCGGCATTAAATTCTGAACAAAAAAAAAAAAAACGTTAATAAAAGTTTATTAGGAAAGAAAGTTTCTCGACTCTACGATTCGTTACTTCGTAACAAAAAACGCCCACCTGATTAAGGGTGAGCGTTACACACTATAATTAATATTCTATTTGTCTTTTAAATTAATTCCCTCTTTTATCTGTTCATCAGAAGTTACCTTTTTACAAAGAATATAGTGATAAACAGGGTCTTTGCTCATTCCTTGTGTAGGTGTAACCGGATAAGCCAGTATTAGTTCCCAACCCAATTTAGCCAAATAGTTAACGGCGTCTATCATTGAATTAAAATTCATCTTTTCACCGTTTTCATCTACTAAAAAACGAGCATTTGGTGTTGCCCATTTTGCCTTCTGGCCGAAATCTACTTCTATTTTTACTTTTGTACCGGTTATATTTCCAGTACCCACGATTTCACAATAAGCCTTATACGGTTCTTGTGCAATGGCTGCCATTGTTAGTATGGCCAATACAATAACTAAAAAAAATCTTTTCATATCAGTAACTTAAAATTAGTGTGTACTTTAGTTTGTACAACCCCGTAAGTCCTGACGGTATATATGCAGTGTAATTTTGACGATTGCAAAAGTACTTAAATATATACATTTATAAAAAATATTACCCCAAAATCAATCAAAAATGAAAGGCAACCGCCCCAAAATACACGGTAATTCACCCAAAAATGGGCAAAAAATGAAGCAAAAACGCATAAAAAACACGCTTTTTCGCGTAAAATTTTGGTCTAAATGCAGATAAACGACTGAAAAACAATCAAAAACCGGAGAAAATTTCAAAAACTAAAAAAATAGCACCTTCCGAAGACCGAGCCGCTCAGAAGTCGGAAAGCAGTTGCCCTCCCCCTAAAAGGTGAAATATGACCTCTCCCGGAGGGGTACCCGTAACCTGGTAACACAAAAAACGCCGGAAAACCGATTTTCCAGCGTTACAAGGCAATTACCTTTTATGCCTGTTCTCTATCCATTGATCCACAAACGAGTCGGCCTGCAGCGTCCGCTTGCCTCGTACTAAAGCTATCCAGCCGGGGCGCATCAGTAAGTATTTGAAAGCGTCGGAGAAATTGGTGGATAACATCGGTAGTTTTTTCGGTGCCAGCTTTTCGGACTTCTTCACTTTGAACACTACCTTAGAGTTACCCCGGTATTTGATTTCAGCCTTTGCCTTTTCTACGGAACTAACCATTTCTTTACAGTTCACCGCATCAACCAAAAGGATAGGCAGGTTATTGTTGGTACCGCCCATAATCTCCTGCATGAAGTCGTATTCCGCATCCTGCCGGATAACTGCCTGTTTACGGCTCTTTAGGTTTACGATCCAGCCGGTACGGTTCCCGCTGCCGTCTTTTTCTATGGCGTCTTTGATCTTACCCGCGTAATCCTCCTTCTGTTTCTCAAAGTTATTACCTGCACGGTCATAGTACAAATCCAGTTCTTTGTATTCGTGGTTCTGGAAGAAAGAAAGGAACTGGTCGGCGATCTCCCGGAACCAGCCCGGCGGTATCTCAAAAAAGTTCTTATGTACCCGGTAATAGGCACCGTCCGGCTGACCGATCACCAAAGAAAGCATATTACCGAAGTCCATACCGCCTTCAATCGCTTTATCATGGTGCAGGTACCGGAGTTCCCGCGAGCTGTAAGCGGCTTCTCCGGACATGGTACCGTTATAATACTTATGTCCTTCACCAAACAACACATAGAAACGTAAATCCCTGCGAAGACCGGGACGCATACCCACCACCGACTTTTTAAATTCGTGAAGCTCCAGCGTACCATTATACAACCGCTTTAAATAATCAATCGTAAGTATCTCAACATTAGCGAATGAAGAAGCGTTAAGAAAGAACGTTTGTCCTTTTCTCAACTTCAACAAAGCCCGGTCGTAATATTCAATATCCCGTTTCAAACGTTTCAGTTTCAAAGGGGAAGGCTTATTTTTTCTTTCTTCTTTTAATAGAGAAATTACCAGGTCATTACGCATACTTGCCGCCTGTACTATTTTAATGATCCGTTCCGGGTCCATTTGCTTGACATACCGGAAAAACCAGTCGTACTCGTTTTCGTCGATATCCGGCATATCGGTAGTAATGGTTATCCCCAGGAATAAATGGGAATGTCCGTAAGTGATCGCATCACCGCGAAGAATAGGCATAGCGCGGTTTACTTTCATTTCCTTGTCGTACTTCGCTTCATCATAAAACAGATGTATTACAGACTTTCCGGCAAGCAGCGAAGGGTTATCCAGTGATCCCATGAAAATAACACATCCGTTCCAGAAGCTGTAAACATGCTTGTAATCATCCACGATAACCGAACATTTACGCCGCCAGGATTCAGGCGGGCGGGTATCTTTTACATAGTGTACCCCTTCGATCAGGCCCATAAGCTGCCAGCCCTTCTGTACGGCCGGCATTATATTATCTTCCAGGTTACTGTAGGTATTGGCAACAAAAGCGAACGCACCGCCGGGCATTTCTTCCACACAACGGGCGGAACGCCTGGCTTGTATAACGGTCGATTTGGCCGTACCGCGCCCGTCAACAGATACAAGGATAGTAGTATCGATCCAGTCCGTCAGAACCTGGATTATATGGCCGTATTTGATTTCCACATCATCGGCGTTACTCACCTTCGTTATCTTCCCCGAACTCTTTGATATCATACAACATACGTTTTTTCAGGTCAAAAGCTTTAATACGCGCGTCCTCTTTTATATTATCACGTACAATAACAGGAATTTCCGGGATCGCGTCGATAAACTCTTCCAGTTCCTTACGGTCGATTTCAGGAACACCCAGATCCTTACGGCTGGTAGTATAAATAACCGTGCTTTTCTGTGAAAGCAGTTCCTCCGGTATTTCGGCCTGTTGATCCTTATAACATCCGCGAAGTTCCGCCGCCAGTTTCAGCAGGTTCTTAGCCTCCTTCACATTTCCCATAAGAAAGACGGTATTCGCCCAGTTTTCGGCCTTTTCCGCATACAAGTTAGCGAAAGCCTGCGGGCGTACGTTATCCTGCGTATAAAAGAAATTGAGACTGTCAGCGTACACCTGGCGGGCCATCCAGTCCGAAAGGCCGTAAGGTTCCGACTTCAAAAGGCGGATGATGCCGGCCTTTGTCACCAGCTTACCATTTATACGCATACGGGCACGAAGGCCCCGTACCATTTCCATAAGGCTGTAATATTCCCTTTCATCGGGCGCGAGGGCTTCCAGCGTACCGGTAGAAAGAATCCTTTGAATCTGGTTGATATCCACCTTGTCAAAGTCTATTCGTGAGGGCTTAATTAAATTCGTCGTCATCCATTTGTTCGATTAAACGTTCAAAAGTATGTCTTTTCCGTACGGCCTCCAGCTGTTTTATAGCTTCCACGTTTCCGCCTTCCGCCGCTTCATGGAGTTTTATTTCAGGCGCGGCACGTGCTACCAGAATCCCTTCCCGGATCAGGAAGTTAACGGAAGTTCCTACCGTTTCCGCATCCCGGACAAAAAGCCCGGCATCCTCCAAAGAAATCCCCAGGGAAACGGCTATGTCTTTCGGCGAATACCCTAAAGAAGACAAACGCCGTACATCCTCCTTTTGCTGCGCATCCAGGTAAATACTATCCACCACCGTTAAATCGTTCATACGCATCTTTTATTCGTTTCTGTGCCGTGAAATAATAAATTTCGTCCTGTTCCATTAATACAAAGTTCCGGCCGCTTTCAATGGCTGCCACGGCCGTAGTACCGGAACCGCCGAAAGTGTCCAGGATCAGATCGCCGGGCTTTGTACTGTCTTCAATCAGTTTACGGATCAACGCCACCGGTTTCTGTGTGGGATGAACCTTTTCACCTTCTACCAGTTTCGCACCGGAAGCAAAAGACCGGATATTATCTATTATGTTTGTGGCACCGATAGAAACACCCTTTCCGCAATGAAACAAAATAAGCTCATGTATAAAGGCGTAATGATTACCCGGGCCCGACTGTTTGTTCCAGACGATCATGTTTGACGCACCTAAATACAAGTCAAACAACGGATAATAAAAAGCATACCCGCGCCAGTCCGTAAAAAAGTACACACAAGCACCGGGTTTCTTTACCCGGTTAAACTCCAGGAACAAATCCCGGTAAAAGGGTTTACAGATAGACAAATCTTTAAAACTGCCTTTCTGCCCGTTGTGTGTCATTCCCAGGAAATAAGGCGGATCGGTTATTATACAATCTACGGAATTGTCCGGAACACGTTTCAACGCCTCCAGGCAATCCTCGTTATATATTTGGTTTGTAATCATTGGAAAGTTGTTTAAGCCGGCTTTCTTCTTTTTCTATCCGGAGGGTTAATGTCTTGAGCTGGTGCCCCAGCTCCGAGCGGTCGCAAGGGTGAGAGAAACGGCCCAGGTTCTTTGTGATCCGTTGCCGTTTCCCTGTCAGACTGGCAATAAGTTCAATTACTTTTTTTTTCGCGCCTCAATTTCTTCCTCTATGGCCTTCTGTGTAGTTTCCCACTTTTGGATCAATGCAAGGGCACTCGCTTTCTTCTTCTCATCATCCCCGGCCTGTTCCAGTTTCGCCTTATTCTTTGAAAGGTTGGCGCGGGCGTTATTCAGTGCCTTTTGTATGTCGATATCCGAAAGGTTCTCGACGCCCTTACGGACGGACAAACTTTTTACCTTCTCACATTTACCCAGAATCTTTCCGTTCTCCCGGTAATATTCCAGTTCATCCCACATCTCGCGGTTAGCGATGAAGTTTTCCACAACCGCCTGCGCTTCCTGTGCTGTAGAAAGTGAACTGACATCATCCGGCGTAGCTTCCAGGCGGGCGAAAGCTTCCTTATACTTCCCGTATGCGGTGAACATGTCGGAAACAAGTATTTTCAGAATGTCGGGACAATCCGGAGAATTCAGGAAGGTAAATTTCTCGCGGAAACGTATCATTTTGGTTACGGTTTCCGGGGCTGCTTTGTATCGTTTCTCCGCCTCTTCCAGTTCCTCTTCCAGCTCTTCCACACGGTCGGCATTTTCATCCATGGAAAGAACCTTATCCCGGAAATCGGACGAAACGAGTTCTTCCACACTGACGCCGAAAGATTCGGCAAGTTCCAGCAGCAAATCATCGCTGTATTTTACCGGCGTTTTGGATGTTTCCTCCCGGGCGGGTTCCATTTTTACCGCGGTCAGCTGTTTGGAGTTTCGCCGGATCGTCTTAAATTCACGTTCAGAAAGCCCGGCCAACTTCCGTAGTTCCTCTAAAAGAATGGCCTTCATCGTTTCCGTTTCTCCCTGCCGGCGGAATGACTTCTTTAACATACGGTTGATACCGTATTTCTCGTACAGTTCCACGCCCTGAATAAAGTTACGCGGACCGGCCAGATAGGTAATAATTTCCTGTTTCATACTATATAAAATTTGATGATACAAAGGAAAAAAGGGGCAATTACCCTAAAAAGGACAAAGGGTGGCCGGGCATGTGCTGCCGGTCACCCTTTGAATTACATGAAAGCCGTTTACTTACGCCTCATAACGGCTTTGTTCAATCCATTTCATAGCCTCCGAACCGTCGTTAAACGCCCGCAACGTCAGTTGGGAACCTTCGGAAGCGGTAAACGTCTTACCACCTTTCAGAAGGAAATTACCGCCCGCTTCCACCGTAGGCGCAACACCCGAACATCCCATAAGGGTAATTACCGAGCCGTGACTTCCACCGGTAACACCGGCTATCTTAGCCGCACCCGCGGAAAGCTGGTACTGCCCGTCCGTCTGGTAATCTATATCCGTGGCTCCGGCTTCCACCACGGCCACCGGTTCTTCCAGAGTGTCGGTACCCCGGTAAATGGCGATATCATCCCCTTTGCTGATCTGGGTGAAAGTAAGTTCGTTCGTATTCGATTCATTGGAACCGGTATAAGAAACGGATAACTTACACGGGTTACAGGGCGTTCCGATCAGATCGGCAGGCTTTCCGCTACAATAACGGAGCACAACGATACATTTCTTGGACAGCCAGTTTGTCTTAAACTCGCGAATTTCCTGTTCGTTACCGGGATGATTGAACTTAACGGAAGGCGTATAACCTTCGGCGTCCGTTTCCCCGTCACTGTTGGAACTGATTTCAGCGGTACCGGGTGTCAGGTAAATACCGATCGCGTAACGTCCCGCCTTCATTACGATATCATCCTCGATAACCACGCCGGCATCGTTTCTCTGCGGGAAGGAAAGAATATCGTCAACGTCGTAAATTACGAGCTGATCCTTGGGCTGAATACCGTTACCGGGATTGCCGGACGGCCTTCTTACGCTTGCTTTTACGTATGTCATAACTTAATGATTTATAAGGTTATAAAATGGAAGGGATAAAGTATCCCTTCCGCCAAAAATTAGCCTCTTGCCACTTCGTAGAATTTACCGTCGGCGGCTTTCGCCAGCTTGATAAACTTGCCTTCGGAAAGCGTCATAGCTTCGGTTAAGACAAAGTTTCCGTCGGCTGCAATGGTGGAAGCAAATTCAGAACCGCTTCCGTAGATCGTGTAAACGACACCGGCTTCCGCATCGGTAAAGTTAGTGATTGCCGTTGCCTTTGTATTCTCACCGGTTACGAATACTTCACCGTCAAGCAAAGAAGGATCCGTTTCATCCGGCGCAAACTGCAACGCATCGGAAGAAGCGTTTTCGCGGCCGATCTCGATAAATTTACCGTCGGCACGTTTCATCAGTTTGATAACATCCCCCTTACCCGGCTGCCAGGTAGCGGAAATAAGGTCAAATTTTCCGCTTTTCTCAATCTTAACGCCTTTATCCACGCTTCCGCATTTCAGGGAAATAACCGTACCTATCGGCGCGTCTTCAATATCGGTAATCGTAAATTCGGCTGTGTTCGCTACGGTAACAATGGAGGTATGAAGCTTGGCCGACGGGTTCTTGTCCTTGTCAGCGTCCACAAAGTAAGACGCCGGGCGGTCATACTCATTACAGAAGATCATCTGGCGCGTATAGTCCATATCTTCTTTCTTGGTGTACTTGAAGCCCACGGCAATAGCCCAGATACTTTCACGCCAGTTACTCCATACTTTCAGGCTCCAGTCTTCCTGCTCCAGGTTGAAAGCCGTCATTTCACCCGGCTTGTCCTCGTAGGTTTTAATGTTGCCTTCAAACGTCCAGAAGATACGGTGGTGGTTGTCAGCATTGGGAACCGGGATAATCTTTACCGCCGGATATTCCTTCACATACATGATATTAGCCTTGTAATCCTGGTTCTGTCCGTAATGCAGTTCATTGTATTTATGATACAATACAATAAAGTGCGAAGGCATATAAAGTGCCAGGTTACCGCTGTCACGAAGAACCGCCGGGATCATGGAAGTACCCTTGTACACCTTTTCACCGATGTTTGCTTCGGTAAGTTCTCCCAGCTCGAACGGCTTGATCTGGTAAACGAACTTTCCGTTATTGATATCGGTATGTCCGTTCACTTTCTTGTTCAGGAACTCATACAGACCGTCAGCTGCAGCAAGTGCTTTGCCCGGTTCGTTCAGATTCGGGTCCTTACGGATTCCGTTAATACGGCGTTGTTCGCGCTCGTTATGCAACTTCTTGGCAGTTTCGGCCAGGATGTACTCGATAAAAGACCACTTGATAGGGTTTGAACCTTCCTTGTTCAAAGTGCCGATCCAGGTTTTCTCCAGGGCTTTTAAATTTTTGAAACGGTGTGCAAACATCACGTTGAACATGCGCAGGGTTTCATCGTCGAACTCGTAGGAACCTTTAGTCACCTTGTCGAAGTCGGATTCCTCATTACCGGCCTGTGAGAACTCACCCAGCCAAATGTTTACCAGCGTAGCCAAATCCTGATAACCGGATTCAAGCGGGAAAATACTTTCAATGGAAGGAAGTTCCATTAAAAACGACTGCAAACGCTGTTGCCAGGGAATACGGTAAAAGGCCCCGAGGTCCTCCTTCAAACGGCTGTAGTCAATGGAACTTGCTTTCGGAAGAGCAATCATTTCAAAACCGGCAGCCTCCATTAACGCAGCTTTGGCGCGAAGGTTATACGGGCGGTCCAGTGAGAACATTTCACCCTGCAAGCCTCCCAGCTGCTTTTCATCCTGGAGATTGAAAGCCCCTTTACCGTCCGCCTGGGCGTTGTGTTGCTTCCCTTTGCCCGGATCATCTTCCGCAGCGGCCGAAAGTTGGGCGATAATGCCGGAAAGCTTCGTTATTTCGGCATCCTTCTTGGCAATTAACGCGGTATTGTTCCGGTTTTCGTCACGCTGTTGCGTCTGCAAGGCTTCAAGCTGTTCCTGCGCTTGTGTCAAACGGGCCGCAGTATCACCCAACAAACCGCGAAGGAAAGCGGTTGTTTTAGGCTCCTCGGTTTCCTCTCCCTGGTTCCCGTCTTCGGCTTCGTCCTGGAAATCGTTTTCGAGGGACGCTTTAAAGTCCGTGAGGAATTTTTCAGTAAAACCGTAATTTTTCAGTTTTGCCACTTCCTCGACCGTGATAGAGTTTTTATCCTCTACCTTGCTCCATTCCGACAAGCCCAACAAGGCCAGAATGTGAGCGGAAAAGCTCTTAAATTTCATATATACAAAATTTTGAAGTTAATACTATATGTTATACATCTCATTTACTTTTCTGACGGTAGCCTGTGCCAGCACCCACTTTACCGCGTCTTCCAGCGTACCGAACTGATCGATATAGCCGTTTGCCACGGCTACGTCGCCGGTGAATATCTGTCCCCGGAAAAGGGGAAGTTCCGGATCGTAGGCAATACCCAGATTCCGACTGATCGCATCGCAGAAAATACGGTGCATGACGGCCAGACGTTGCTTTATAGGCTCTTCGTTGTTATCATCTTCAATCGCGCGGGTTTCATAGTTTTTCAGGTCGGCACTATCCGGATAGATTTCCCGGTAATCAATGCCCTGTTTCTTGAAATATTCCTTAAAGGATTGGTAAGTAAGCATGATACCGACGGAACCGACTTCACACATAGGGGAAGCGATAAAGGTTCTGCCGGCGGCGGTTCCCAGCCAGAAATGGGCACTACCCATGGTACCGGCCACGTAGGTGGCTATAGGTTTGGAAGATTCGGCGATCATTTTAGCCGCCAGGTCCACATGTGCGACCATACCACCCGGACCGTTGATCCACAGGACCGCGCCGCAAATCTTAGGATTATCGAAAACATCCCGGAGCTGCTTTTCCAGGCGGTAAGTCTCCCAGGAATACAAGGTGCCTTCCAGGATAATGACGGCCACACTGTCAGAGGGTAGCGTCTCATCGTCCAGTTCCCACCGGTTGGCAAGGTAAGGCGTAGTAGCGTAGGCGGTTATTTTATTATTGTCGAGCCGTTTTTCGATCGCATCCAGGTTGCCGGCTGCAACACACGGCACAAATAAGGAAAGCAACCGGTAATAATCATTATCAGCGATTGCCCAAGGTGCTGTAAAAATCTCCTGTATTTTGTCCACGTTCTCTTTTTTACGACAAAGAAAACGCCTATATCATAGGTAGAGAAGGACTGAAAGGAACCTACAGGAACGCATCAACGCCCGGACCCGTACCGGACAGGGTGCAGTTATACAGGCCCCCGCCGATCTCAAAAGAAAAGGTAAGCGGGTAATCGGGAGAACCGGAAACACGGGTGTTACCCGTTTCGTCAGTATAGAGGGCGACAAAAGGCGTCGCTTTCAGATTTTCCAGGTAAAGCGTCTTATTTTGCGACACGTCGGCAAGCTTGAAGGTATGTTTTTTAGTATAGACGTCTTCATTTTTGCTGTCACCCGGTTTTAAGGTTCCCGGTACGATCATAAGAATATCAGGTTTTCCGATAGAGCGGATAACGACTTTCGAGAGCACGACGCCAAAATGGATAATGTTGTAAACGGGAACCAGTTGCAGGCTATGGGCGGCGGATATTAACTTTCTTGACATAATTACAGATATAAAGTATTGATAATCAAACATTCAGCATTTTTCGGACGTTTTTCAGCCAAAAACCGGACAAAAAAGGACAAACAGATACAGTTGGTAGGTAAAAAATAACTTGCTTTTTTACACTTTTTTTCGGTTATAGGCCCTTTTCTTCTTGCGCCTGAAACTATCCCGCCACCGCTGGTAGTTTTTCAGCAGCCCGTCTTCCTGAATGGAAGAGATATCATACTTTTTCAGGAAGGTAAAAACGGTTTCCTTAAACTCGATTCCGTGCAGGTGCTTGTTTTCGTCCATGAGTTCGTGCAGCTCGGCCCACATCAGGGCACGCAGACGCTTTTCAAGAATGGCGGTACCGCGTACGGAAATGTAATTGAACTGTTCCGGAGACTTGCCGCCGGCAAAATTGGCCTCCCGGCGGTCAGGCAGCATAAACTCCAGGTTGCCACGGTCAGCCGGACAATTTACCGGCCGTTTCTCCATGAGGTCGTAAACGGTCACATAAATATCGGACGAGGAAGGAAAACGGACGGTACCGACCGTTTCGTCGTAATATTTGCCCCGGACGTATTCGGCCAGGTAGGATTCGATCTGTATTCGGGTGGTAATCATAGCAATAACATTCCTTTTTAAAGGCAAAGATATTCCTTTATCGGCTGTTGGTCTGCCATTTACGGGAAAATGTAGGCATTCGACCGCCATTTTGATAAATATACTCCGGGAGAATAATTATAATACACTTTTTCATGCCGCCACACGCCCGGAATTTTCTCCGCCAGGCTGTGCTGATATAATCCGGTACTAAATTTTTGTAATTTCGTAACCGGGCAACCGGCAAAGATAAAATCCTGTATCTTAGCAACTTAGTAACGTTACTAATTTCCGTTACAAAAAAATGGCAGGAAAACAGTTTGTAACCGGGCTTACCGGTAGAAGATAAAAAGGCCGGTGTTACAAACCGGAAAAATTCGTAACCGTTTTGTAACTGCAACTCCGTAACCTTTATTTCCTATTTATTTATTTGATTTTCAGACTTTTTTCTTTCAAGCAAACAAAGGTTACAAGGTTACTAAAATTTTGTATGAAATAGAGGTGGGGTATGGGGAGGGAAGCCGGGCGGGGCGCATCTGTTTCCATACGAAAAGAGGGACCGACACATTCGTATCTGGTCCCTCTTTTCGTATTTTATACCGGCTCCGATCCGTCTTATACGCGATGTTTGCACCTGCTTAAAATCCATTCCTTTACATCCGGGGGTATATAGCGGTGCACGACGGCCGTATAGTCTTCGTTAAATTCATACTCCAGGTAGTTGTCGCCTTCCAGGATAAAAACACAGGCCGTTTTGATGATCCATTCGAGCTGCTCGCCCGAATAGCGTTCCAGTGCCAGGACGGTACCGGGTTTCATACGTTCCAGATAGCGGTAGACCTGTTCGGCGAATTTCCGGAACCTCTCGCCGCTGTTCCAGAGCGCGGTAAACTCGGACATGCTGTTTAATTTCAAATGCGCGTTATTCATTCATCCGGTCGTTCATCAGGTACAAACATGAGTGTCGGATCGGCCGGTTCCGTTCCACCACCGGCAGCCGTTTCCGCCGTGCCGCATGAACGCAGATAGATCATGTCGGCGGCCTTGCCGTCGTTATCCTTGCGTACGATACGCCCCTGGGAGTTGCAAAGGTCCTTCGGGTTGAGTTCGTCAATGTAGGGGCAAAGGGCCACAAAACCTTTGAGGGCCTTTGTAAAACGCTGCATCGTGATTTTATTCACACCGGAAAAGCTTTTGTAATCGGCGAAGGCCTTTTCACGGACGATAAAACAGTCCAGGTGCTCGCTGTCCGGAGAGAAATAAGAGTTCGCCCAGTCCTCAAAGTTATTGCCCATATCGGCCTTGTATTTACGCCTGATAATGTTTTCCATGGGCGGAAGCAATTTTATAGATTCCTCGCAAAGGGAAAGGTAAAAACGGCAGCACTGCAAGAAGAAATTTATATCGGCGTTCCACTCGTTCTCGCTGTAAGTCTTGGAAAACAAATCCTTACCGAAATCGTCCCGGATAGAACGCGTTTCCCGGTAGTCGTTATCTTCCGTACGCTGGTGGTAGTAGTCGGAGAATACCAAGTACAGCAAACGGGCTTCCGTAGACGGATCAAAATCAATAGGAACGTAATTAGTTGTAAATCCCAGCTTGGCCGATTCCTCGAAAGGTATAGTAAACGACTGGTTGTTCTTCGGGTTCACGGTCATATCTGACGTGATGATGTCGTAAAACAGGCCCGTATTAAGATACCGGTCGCAATCATCCACCAGAATAAAGTCGGTATGCTGGTTCACCTGGTCGAACACATGCGGATTATCCATTAACTTAGGATTACGGCCGGAAAGCTTGACGCTCTTCATAAAGTAGGAAAGGGCCTTGAACATGAATGATTTGCCCGAACGTCCGTTACATTCACCGTCTTCACCGATCTTGTTATCCATGGCCTGTGGTGCCCAGGCACGCGAAGGGGATTTGTACCGATGCAGCATATAACCGATAGTAAATATCTTATTGATAAGGTTCTTTTTCTGTTCGACCACTTCTTCCTCCGTGAGGCCTTCCCCCTCGATATCGAATTTATGTTTTTCCCGGTAGGATTCCGCTTCCCCCACGCTCTTGTCGTCGAAATTGTATTCCAGTTCCTTACGCCAGTAAACGCGGCTCGAATTGATTACATAGCCGAAAAAGTTAGACGGTACGGCATTTATCCGGATATCAAACACATCGTTGCCCTCTATGTCTTTTTTACGGGAAATGGTAAACATGTCTTCCATAAGACGAACTTTGTGTTTCAGTACGTTTTCTTCCCAAACGTAGTGGGACAATGTGCTGCCGTTGGCCGGATGTTCCTTTATACCGGTACCGCTTACCTCCATGCTGCAACCGGGAAAGAAGAACATCTGCGTATTATGGGTATAATTGGTAAAGTCCAGTTCTATTTCCTGCAAATTGTCCAGGGCCGTATCTGACAGTTTGGGGCTGTTCAGAATAAGGTTTCTTATATCGCGGGATAAAAAACTATCCTGGGCCCAACCGCGGATAAACTTCCGGATATCCTTTGCCTTTATCAGTTTTACAATATTGCCGGTAATACGGATGTATTTCGTTGAACTGGAATTTTCATCATGAAGCGAATAGAAACCGTTAAGACGTAAAAAGTAGTGAAGGCAGTCCGCGTCTATATTGTGATCCCATTGCCGGGATTTCTCGTTAAACTTGGAATACCAGAATTTGGCGGGCATGGCAAGCGTCATAAGGTTACGGAAATCCTCGTTCTTGCTTCGTAATTCCATAAAGTCCCGGAAGTCCTTACGGGGTTTGCCCCGCTGATCCCGGTAAGTGGTAAGCCAGGCCGGTAGCCAGATCGTGTGGATATCGATAAAACGTAGTGCAAGTTCCGTACCCTTTACCCTGCCCGTCGTGTCGATATCGGGTATGTTATACAGGACTTCAACGTATTTCATGATCTCCTTGTAGTCCTGTTCGGAAAGTTTATATGTTTCCGAATTAAACCAGATTGGGGAAAAGCCCAGCGATTTAACGCACAGGGCGTCGCGCTCTCCGGAACATATAAACGCCTCCTGCAGCTTCTGTTCCTTATAAGGCTTTTCCGCATTGGCCGGATTCTTTTTAAAGGCGGCTTCTTCCCTGGAATTAAACTCCCAGTATAAGGCTTTCAGTTCGGAAAGACCGTTTATATAGTCCTTCGGCTTGACACCTTCCGGGGTGTAGGAAAAACGCCACTGCTTGTCCGGATTCAGAGGCTCGTATATTTTATAGAACTTCACTTCGGGCGTGTCGCCTTCGGCCGGTTTTACCAGACATTCGCGCATAAAGATAGGGTATGTCGCAGTCGCGTATTTATAGGTTACCTCGCGATTTTTTACATACCCTATATATTTGGCCGAATACCAGTGCAGAGCCTCGGCGTTCTCCTGGGTGACACGGGGGCCGAGTATGCGTAACTGATCCGGGGTGAGATGATCGGCAAGCTCGAAAATTTTAGTACCGTCTTTCTGATCCTGGGAGGCCGGAACCTTACGGATATCCGGCTTGTTTACGTTACGGTTGAGTTCATCGGTTACGTTGTACATGGATGCAAGTTTAAGGATCGCCTCGTTAAACCGGAGGCCTTCCTCATACATGCAGATATCGACAGGGCTTTGAGCCGTTCCGGTATCACCGAAATCCGTTACCTTATAAACCTGCTGGGAACCTTCCTTTCCGAATAGCTTGATACAGGCCGACGCGTCGTCTTCTGACGGCCGGCGTTTGAAATGGCGGTTGGTTCCGACACAATCCCGGGCTTGCGGATAATAATGTAGAATAATATCCAGCCCGTTGTTGGTTACTTTGTAGATGTCTTCTGCCTTTATCATCGTTATAAAGTTACATAGTTACTTATTTTTCGTTGTTTTCCTCCTGCTTTGTTTTCAAGTCTCCCCAAGGTTGATACAGGAAAACGAATAATAACAGCCAAAGAAAAGCGGTTTTACCCGTATAATAAATGACAAAGGCAATCAGTCCCATAAAGGCAACCACGATAATAGCGTGGGCGATGTATTTTAAATTTTTATCTTTCATTGTTCAAACATGTTATACTGAATTGAAAAACCGAATTTGCTTAATCTCCTTTCCTGGAGAAGGGAACGTTTGTCATGTGAAGGCATAATGACCACCAGGTTCTTTGTATCGAACTGGTAACCTTTCTTCCGCATCTGATAACGTAGGTTTCTTAGGCGTCTGTCTTCTTTCATGGCATTTCGTTAAGATCGTCTTAGTTTATAGAAGGCATGGCACACTATCACAAAGGATAGCGTTTAAATCCTCCTGTATGGTTTCCTGTTGCTTCTTGTTCAGGTGTACCAGGAAATAACCTTTTCCGTCGGAAAGATTCTTTATTTCCGCCAGATTATACTTCCGGTCCATTGCATCCACGAATGCAGGGGATTCCATGGGGCGGAAGCTACTGAATATTTTATAGGTTCCACTACTGCCTTCTATTCGTAACGTGGTTAATTCATCGGGGGTGGTAATTGTTGATTTCATTGCTGTATTATTTTTAGAAAAGTCCACATAAAGTGTAAAAAACTGATTTATATTTATCGCTCTTTCTTCTTTTGTATTAGAAAGATACACCCTTTTATTTTTCTTATCCATTTTTATTTAATCTCTTGCATCAGCCATTTTTCGGCCTTTAGCCGTTGCCGAATAGATATTCGGTTTATCACCTTTGAAACATTTAGTCTTTATCCATTCATATCTTTCAGCTTCCCGGAGATAAAATAATATTCCGTATTCAGATGTATTTTTCAACCAATCTAATTTCTTGATTTGCTCAAATGTCATAGGACCGCCATATACAAGCGATGATGTTAACATCTGAACTCTTTCTTTCAATGAATATTCACTCATATTTAATTTGTTTTACTCTAATTGATTCTTACATACTTGCCACTTATGTTACAAGTTTTTAGTATCTCTGCGTTTTCTTCTCCAAAAGCGATCAAAACAGCACCACAACCAGGCGAATCCCCCCGTATTCCGTCCGGCCTGAAAAAACGAATCCTTCCGCGTAGAAATTTAATTGCCGTTGCCTTCTCAAATATAATATCCTGGAACATCTTACTATCACAGCGGTTGAACAACAGCGCAATGCCATTGCCGTGTTGTGCCAGTTTACGAACAAATTGTTCAATAAGCGGACGGGAATAAGGTGGATTTAACCAGACACGACCTACCCTATCTTTAGTTAATCCGTCATGGTTTTTGTTGTACATGGTTTCTGCCGTTTGCCAAAGCGGTTTAACCGGAGCACATGGATCTAAATCAAACTTTCCTAATGCGTCTATAATTTCTTTGGGTGTATACCACTCATCAGTGGTATTAGCCGATTTTTCAAAGGTTGTATTCATATCTATCATGTTATGAGGGGTTATACAATTCATATCCATTATCCCAAAGACTATCACTGCGAAAATTGAAGAAATCTTCCAAAGAGATACGTACACCATCTTCTAAAAGAAGAAATCCGTTTTCAATAGTCATCCATTCGTCAGAGGAAAAGAAACGGTGCGTAACCTTCTTACCCTCTTTCATTGCTTGTATAGCTTCTTCTTTGCTCATTATCTTTTCTTGATTTGAATTATTTTTCACCACTTATTTTTAATTTTACCAATTCACCAATAGGATAGGTCGTATGTTTCGGTCTGTTTATTTTCACTTTATGAGAAGAAAGAAACAACGGAACAGGTTCTATTCGATAGAAAGTGTAGTAAGCTTCTTTAGGAGCTGTTTTTTCATATTCCTTTAAATATTCTTCTGCTTTATTTCTCGTATCAAATGCGGCAAGGATAGAAAACCAAACGCCGTCTTCTTCGTATATTCCGGATTCCCTTTTAGTTACTATGTAAATTTTGCTCATTGTTGTTTATAGCTGTGCCGGAGGATAGCATCGAACTACCAATAACACCCGCTTTCGCCCTTCGGGGTTATCTCCACACTCCGGCGGTTATTATATGGAGCGGCAAAAGCCGCCCCGGTTATTTATTCACTTTTCTTTTCCGGAAGAAAAACAAAGTCTGCCCAAATATCAAGGAATTGTCGACCGCAATATGCTGCCAGTTCCGACGTTTTGAAGGCAAGCCGAACGCCGACGCTCGCATGCGTGTTCGATGAATCGTGACTCGCGCTCGCAAACGAAACACCGCCCAACGCGCTCGCGTAGTAGCTCGACCGATACACCACACGAGACTTTTCTTCCTCGTCCAACTTATTGTATTCTTCCCCTGTATAAAGAATAAACCAAGGATAATAACGGCATTCATCCTCTGTAAATCGAGGTTCCCAGCCTTCATTTAAAGCTTTGACAATGATACGGAGTTTCAGAAAAGCCAAAACGTCAGGTTCAAGACCGAGGGATATTTTATCTCGGTTCCATGCTTCTGCATCGATGCCAATTTCATGGCAGGCGTCCTCAAACGTCTTAATACGTTTTCTTACGTCTTTTTCTGGTTCATCAATAAGGGTTAAGATTCCATTTCTCCAGACAGCTGTTTTACCTTCCGGAATTTCGATTTCTAATTTCTTTGATTTCATTCTTCTTTTATTTATTGGTTTTCACTATGGAAGATTTTTACGCCTGTTACTTCCTCGATCTTATCCTTTGCAAGTTCGGGAATACGACAACGACTACCTCGCCAATTACGAAAGGTATGTAATGGCACTTTACATGCTTCTGCCAATTTAAGGGACATTTCAGAAGATTCTTTTACCGGCAAATTCAAAAGGTACATTCTTAGTTTCTCGCCGTCATCATTCCTTTTTAATTTTTTTTTCGTCATACCTTTGTGATAAATATACTCATTATTGTTAACTTTACATAGCAAAGGTATAATTATTTTTACCACAGGTGAATAAAATTCACGTTAATAAAAGTTATAACAAAGGTGTAATATGGCTAATTTTTTGTTAATAAGAGAGTTATGTGAATTAAAGAAAATCACTATACGAGAACTTGCTTCACGTATAGGAAAAGAAGATAGTAGCATACAGGCTATTGTTAGAAATGGATCAACGAACACAAAAACCATTGAGGCAATAGCAAAGGTTTTAGAGGTTCCTGTAGGTGTATTCTTTGATGATATTCCCATAACTGGAATAAAATCAAATGAACTTGATAAAGATGCAAAAATAGCTGATTTAGAAAGGATAATTGAGGAGAAGGAACGTCTAATACAAGTCTTATTAAGTAAGAAATAACCTGTAATAGATAAGAAATGTAGGCATATTGTAGGCCATACGTTTATACAAACAATTAATAATCAGGCGATTAAAGAACGTTACTTGAATCACTTAGAAAAATCGCAAACAGCTATTAAAATAGCGTTTGCGATTTTTTCATTTAATAGATTCGTCCACATGTTGTCTAATTGATATTTTTTCACGTACTGGTTACAATCCTATCGGTATTTTCAACAAATACCAAGCTATAAACAGCAATGTCCAGGAAACCAGAATACCTAATGAATATCTCCAGGTATATTTAAGCAATGAGCCATACGTAATCTGCTTATCATACTGCCGCATATAAGTCAGTACCAAAGGCATATAGAATAAAAAAGGAGTAATGGCATTCGTCGAACTATCTCCGATACGGAAAGCACATTGTGCTACATCCGGAGCAATTCCCATCTGCGCAAACATCGGAATAAAGATAAAAGACATAAAAGCCCATTTGGAGGTAGCAGATACCATAATCAGGTTTATCAATGCTGTAAACAGAATGAAAAGGACGAGAGCAGACAAAGGAGCCGGCTCAAACGAAGAGAGCAGATCAGCTCCCATGATGGCTAAACATTTATCCAGATGGGAATATTCAAAACAAGCAAACATCTGTGCAGCAAAGAAAGCAATAACGAAATACACTCCAAGAAGTTTCATTGGCTGCGTAAGTCCTTCAATCACATCATTGTCAGTGCGATACCGTCCGGAACTGAATCCATAAGCCATCCCCGTAATACCTGCTCCCAAAGAAAGCAAGAATAAAATACCGGCAATAAAAGGCGAATGCATCAAACCTCCGTTCACCCCTCGCAAAATTCCATAAGAAGAAAAAGTAAGCCACAAGATAAGAGCGACATAAACAGCTGCTACAACAATGGAAATCATAATGGCACGCCGCTCTTTGCGAGACAGAGGATGATATGCCACCACTTTCACACTGCCTTCATACTTTCCTAACGTGGGAAGAAGCCATTTTTGAGTAATCCAATACACAATAGCCGTAATGACTACCGTTGAAGCACTCATAAAGAAGTAATTACAAAGAGGTTCCGTGTTCCCCTGATAACCCGTTTGTGCCAATGCCGCCTCTTGTGTAGTATGCGCCAATAACGGGTCCATCGTACTCAATACAATATTAGCACTATACCCGCACGCAACAGAGACATAAGCCGTAATAATTCCTGCAATCGGATGAAGCCCCACCCACTGAAACAGCATAGCAGCAATAGGCAATAAAATAATATATCCACCATCCCCAATAGCATTCGACAACAAACCGAGCACAATCACCCACAAGATGATTTTCCTCTTTTCCTGCCGGTTCCCTACTCCCATGCGGATACACGCATCAATAAAACCGGAATGTTGTGCCACTCCCAGTCCGAACATAGCGATTATCACCATCCCCAACGGAGCAAAGCCCGTGAAATTCTTAATAGCGTTCCGCAACCACCAACGAATTCCTTCCGGACTCAACAGGCTTTGTACACGGATGTCCTCACCTGTCTGCGGCAATGTCACTTTCAGCCCATAGATATCACATATCCATGAAAGAAAGACCACTGCCATTGTCAGCAGAAGGAACATCGTAGCGGGATGGGGCATACGCCATTTATTCTTCATCATTTTCCGAGTTTACTCTTCGTCAGGCTCCAGATTATCCAAATCGATAATACGCAATTCCAGTGCACGTACTGCCAATCTGGTAGCATTTACTCCCACCCGTTCTCCATTCGGGAAAAGGCGTCCGATAAGATCATTCTGTCGTTTCTCCAATGATTTTACGCCGAAAGGCATCCCTTTCAGATTGGCAATCATCTCCTTCGTATATCCTAATGCCAAATGGCGGAGAAAGCGTTCGTCATATTCATCAATATCATAACTGATGACTGCTTCCTGACGCTTGGCATCATTGGCTACAGATTTCTTGAAACGATCTACAATCTTTTCCAAAATCGGATAGTTAAATACCAGCTTCTTTCCGTCCATCACAGCCTGCACATCTGTTTTCGTCAGTAGTTCTCCTGTTTTGAGGATAATTCCGTCGGCACCGGCATTCAATACATCCACCCACAACTTTTCATTCAGAATCTCACCCGTGAAGATCAGTACCCGAACTCCTTTGTAGCGTTTGAATATATTCCGGCAAATATCAACACCAATGGTCGTAGAACCTCCCAGTCCTAAGTCCAACAATACCAAATCGGGGAGCTGCGCCTCCATCAACGGCCAAAACTCACTTTCCGTCATTGCCGTACCGATCACTTCCGCATTCGGTATTTCATGACGGAATATTTCTTCTGTCCCTTTCAACTCCAGTTTTACATCCTCTACGATAATAACTTTAAACTTCTGTTCTTCCATGTTTCTTATCTAATAACTTTTATGTGTTCTCCTTTTATCGGTGCGGAATGGTGAAATAAACCGTAAATCCGCCACCTTCAGCCGGTTCGGCATTGATACGACATCCTCTGCGTCCCGCAAATTCGTCATGGTCGCGGATAATCTGCTTGCATACCAGATATTCCGTTCCTCTCAACTCCCCTTTCTCACCGGAAGTCATACGTGCCAGATTCGGATAAAATAATTGATTCAATTCTTCCACACTCTTTTCACGTCTCGTATCCGTAAAAAGGAAACGGATATATTCATTATCCTTACGTGCTTGCAGACATATCACCCCATCTTCACGCACAGTCAATGCTTCATCAATCAGATTTTCCAATAGAAAACGCAACTGATTCACATCTCCTATCACCTTCGCTTCCATCGGTTCTATCTCCAGTTTTATCCTCTCCGAACGGTTCTTCATTGATTTCTTGAAGTATTTTCCGGCAGTGTCCAAAAGTTCCTGCACCGGAATCACAGTACGCCGGAAAGTGACTTCCTCCAATTGACGGGAAGCACACGAACTTAAAATCGTAAAGATTCCCTTATAATATTCAATCAATTCCGTCATAGTCTCCACCGCTTCACGCTCCTCCATTTCCGAAAGCTTCTGCGTATTTAACCGTCCTACAATCTGTTTGATTTTATTCGGATAATAAATCGTCTCATGTTTGATCGTCGACAAACAGTTGTCAAGTACCATATTCTGTACATGCAACATACTGTCTTCCCAAGAAGCTCTGCGTGTTTCTTCATGCGCCGACTCAATATCCCGGTATTTAGTAGCCAGTTTCACCACTGCGTTAAATACAACAATAGCCACATAACGTGCTACCAGTTCAAAAAGCAGCCGGTCCGTTTCTTGCTCCGTTCCCTCTCTACGCTCCAGATAAAGCACACCGACACATTGATGTTCACCTCCTACTTCCACCATCAGCGGAATTGCCTGAAGATGCTGTTCAGAAAGATATTCTCCGGAACTAAAACACTGTTCTACCATCTCCGGCATTTCCTGTCCGGGACGAGAAGCGTATTCCAGCCGATGTGTCGTTTCGTTATAAACGGCAATCCCCATCCGGTCAATTGTCAGTAGTTCATTCACCGAACCAAATGCTTCATCCACAATACGTTGCGGGATTTCTTTAAGCATACTTTCCTCCCGTTGGAGTGCCTCTGCATTTTCTTGTTCCTGTGGTCTGACCAAAGATGCCGCAAATACCTTTTGATTAATCTCAAGTACCTGTTCGAGATTCAAACGATTCTGCAAACGTTTTCTCATATACAGGAAATAGTATCCGACCAAAGAAACAATCAGTAGAACAAAACATAAAATAATTCCTACTGTCTTATTCGTGTTCGACCGTTCCAACTGCCGGCAATACGCTTCAAGAGTCTGATCTTCTCCCTGCAACTTATACAAATCCGTAAATGCCGAATTATTATAACTGTATGCATCCAACTGTTTCAAAGCCAAAAAAGCAACTGACGCCTCATTCCTGATATCCAGAATCACATGATAATCCGAGTCAAACAATTCGTTCCACCAGCTGATTTCGGCAGGCATTCCTTCACCCACCAATTTCATATACCGATGCGGACGATCCGGACGTGCATATTTTTCATAATGCTCATTCAGCAAGAGTATGGCAGAATCTATATATTGCAAAGCAAATTCATAATTTTCATCCACATTAGCAAAATAGGCGGCATTCGCATAATCCGACGCTGCATCCAGTAAATCCTCATATGCAGAATCCGTAACCACCACTATCGAATCGCCCTCCTGCAACATGGGAGGAATCGGGTCATGCAGACAAGAGCTCACCCCAAACGGAAATAGCAGGCAAAGCAACAAGACTCCCATCGCTTTACGCACTCCCGAAGGCAAACGGAAATAGAAACGGCTCCCCTTTCCCAATTCACTCTCTACATCAAAGACACATCCCCGGAACAATTCATTCGTTTTCTTATATTTTTCAATGATTCCCTTACAATTCATCAGTCCGAAACCACTACCCTTATTTTCTTTCAGAACTTCCGGATCAGTTGCATTCTTCATTCCGATGACACGAGAGTCATATACTTTCTCACCAATGATATGAGCCACATCTTCTTCGGAAATACCCCTTCCGTTATCTTCCACGGAAATTTCGACATACGCATCCGTAGTACGGGCATACACTTTGATTGTTCCTCCTTCCGGAGTATATTTTCGGGCGTTTTCCGCCAGCGTGTTAATCATAAACAAAGTCAATGCCCGGTCAGCCTTCACCATAACCGTAGTCAGTTCTATTTCCAACTTCTGATTTTTCATTTCAAAAGCACGTCTCCCTTTGCCTAAGAGTTCAAAGAGTTCGTTGAGATCGAACGTTTCAATATTCAGGCTAAGCGTCCCCTGCTTCATCTTAATCCAAAAAGCCAAAATATCATTGTATTCATTAATCGTAGTTACCAGCTCATCAATGTATTGATACTTCTCTTTCTTTATCTTTGCATGATCGATATATCCTCGTTCCGTCAACTTATGCACCTCATTCAAGATACGGTCAATATAAGGATTTATTCCATTCACAATGGCCAGACAAGCCTTCTTAATCAGATTTTGGCGTTTATTTCCCGCGATATGTTGTTCGTAAACATATCGTTGTTTTTCCAACTGCATCCGCTCATCACTCAATGCTTCTACCATCTGCTCATTGTCCACAGCCCAAACGATATACGGTTCAAGTACGTGCACCAAAGCTTTTTCATCACGGTTCAACCGATACAAAGGAACCAGTGCCGCTTTTCCTTCCTCCGAAATTTCCAGTTGAAGACGCCCTTTTCCGAACAGTTGGTCGATGCCTTGTTGAATTAACGGAACATTCATTGGAATAGAGGAAGTGATGTCCCGGCAAAGAGTCAGGATCCGTTGCAGACGTTCCACATCTACTTGATTCCTTATTTTAGATCGCTTATTGAAAAACCACCAAAGAATAACCACCAGTACAAGTCCGGCAATAACCAAAGATAGTACAAGCGTCATTTGTCGTGAATCGGATTCCAATGAAAGATAGCGACTCTCCAACTCTTTATCCTGACGGGTATAATTCAGAATATCCAGGTATATGTTCCGGTTATAATCAGAAGCATACTTCATCCCGAGCCCCGCATACGATACACTCAATTGTTCCCGAATCCTCGAGATCCATTCGGGTACCGTCTTTACGTCTTCCTCCATAATCCATGGAACCCCAGTATATGTCGTATCTCCTTCCGCATAAATACGTAGCTTATCCAACGTATCCACCGCATGATGATAATAAAGCATATGGTGTTGGTTCACACAATCTAACGCTTTTGCAAGCGTATCCAATGCTTCCGAATAACGTCCGTGCTCATTCATATACTTACCGATAGACACATACGCACCGGCAATCTGATACAAATCATTATACTCCCGGAATTTTTCAAGCGCAAGCTGCGCCATTCGCAAAGGCAAAAGCGAATCTACAGGAAAACCAAACTGATCCAGCGCATATCCCCTCCTTGTTCGAAAGAGTTCGAAGTTGTTGGGAGAAACCATCAGATTAGCCAGCCCTTGCAGACCATTTCCTTCGAAATAAGGATGATCAGTCTGAACGGCAGTCCGCCAGGTAATATATAGTTGGTCGAACTCACGCATTTTCCTGTCCTCCGGCTTGGTGGCTTCCACCAATGAAGCCGAGCCTTTGATATAATGATAATAAAGCAATTGATTAGTATCTGTCAATGCTTCATCTTCCGGGATCTGATTGAGAGATGCGATGGCTTCCTGCCGTTGCTGAAGATAATAGTAATAAATAGAAGAAACGATGAAAAATTCGGTGAACGCATAATCCAGTCGAAGTGCCTCGTGACGGTCGGCAAACAAATCACTCTCTTCCCGAATACGTTTCATACGCCGGAGCGCACTGTTACGATAATCATAAAATTCTTTGTTCATAGCTGTCCGCTGACAAATCTTCATCAGTCCGATATCAGCAATCAACAGTTCAAGTTCATTTTTAGTCAGTTTATATACTTCCTTATGCAACGCTTCCGCCCGGTCGAAATCCATAGCCATAAAAGCACAGAATCCGAGATTATTGGATGCCTCCGCTTTCCCCGACTTATAAAAATTTACCTGCCGATAGGCTTCATTGGCATACTTATAAGAAGAATCCAGGCTTCGATAACGATAAGTATACGCTTTCCCGTTTAATGAATCAATCAGGCGCACCTCTTTGGTCGGCACCATATCAGTGCACGAAAAGAAAGAGGCAAACAACACTATACCTATTATATATAAAGGAAAGCGTGAACTCATTTTTGACTATTAACTGTTTTCAGAAAGCAAATCTACAAATATTTCCGATAAGTTGGAGAGAAAATTATTTTTTATACAATAAGTCCTTCTAAATAATAAGAGAAATTCCTACCTTTGCAGGCAAATTAACAAATAGGTAACATCTATTACAAAATGAGCGAAAAAGCACCCTTTATGGTATTCTCGGGAACGAACTCGAGATATCTTGCAGAAAAAATCTGCGCGAGCCTGGATTGTCCTCTGGGAAATATGAACATTACCCATTTTGCCGATGGTGAATTTGCGGTTTCATATGAGGAGTCAATTCGTGGCGCACATGTATTCCTGGTTCAATCCACTTTCCCTAACTCAGACAACTTAATGGAACTTCTCCTGATGATTGATGCTGCTAAACGTGCATCTGCAAAGAGCGTCGTAGCCGTAGTTCCCTATTTCGGATGGGCACGTCAGGATAGAAAAGACAAACCTCGTGTATCTATCGGCGCTAAGTTGGTAGCCGACCTGCTGTCTGTTGCAGGTATCGACCGACTGATTACGATGGACTTGCATGCAGATCAGATTCAGGGATTCTTCAATATCCCGGTAGATCACCTGTACGCATCAGCAGTATTCCTCCCTTACATCCAGTCATTGCAACTGGAAAATCTGGTTATTGCTACACCGGACGTAGGAGGTTCAAAACGCGCCAGCACTTTCTCCAAATACCTTGGTGTACCATTAGTACTCTGCAACAAATCACGTGAAAAAGCCAATGAAGTAGCATCCATGCAGATCATCGGTGACGTGAAAGGTAAAAACGTAGTCTTGATTGATGATATCGTAGACACTGCAGGAACAATAACCAAAGCAGCCAACATCATGCTGGAAGCCGGTGCCCAATCTGTACGAGCTATCGCCAGTCATTGCGTGATGTCTGATCCGGCTTCTTTCCGTGTACAAGAGTCTGCGCTGACTGAAATGGTATTTACCGACAGCATTCCTTATGCTAAGAAATGCCCGAAAGTGAAACAGTTGAGTATTGCCGACATGTTTGCTGAAACAATCAAACGAGTAATGAATAACGAATCTATCAGTTCACAATACATCATTTAATCGTTGATAGTTGAAGTTACAATTCAACAAGAAATAGTAAAATGGATAATGACCGCTTTTGGTTGTTATCCATTTTTTATATACATATTATAAAAAATGGACCACGCAGTGCGCAGTCCATTATCATTTATCACCTATTATTTATTGAAGTCTTCCAAATTTATAGGTTCCTTTTTTGATCACCTTTCCATCTTTATCTGTTTCTACAAAAGGACCATTCTTCTTTCCCTGTTTGAAAAAACCGTCGAAACGATTACCATCTTTGTCGATTTGTACGCCCTGACCGTCTTCCAATCCATCAACGAACCCACCTTTATATTGCATTCCAGCAACGGTTTTCAGCGTGCCTTGTCCATTGGGACGATTATCTTTCCAGTCACCGTCATAAACATCGCCATTACTCCATTTATAAACTCCCTTGCCGTCACGCTTATTGTTTTTCCAGCTTCCTTCGTACACAGCACCATTCGCCCAGGTAAAAGTACCTTTTCCGTCTTGCATGCCGTTCTTAAAATTACCTACATATTTATCGCCGTTAGCATGGTAATAAACTCCTGGACCGGTACGCTCACCTAAGAGATACGAACCTTCATAACGGTCGCCCGTGTGAAAGTAATAAGTACCTTTTCCATGTTGAATATCATCCGCCCAGTCACCGTCATATTTATCCCCATTGGTATATTCAAATACCCCTTTTCCGTGACGGACATCATCTTTCCAGTCTCCTTCATATTTACAGCCATCATCCCAGTTCATGGTACCTTTGCCATTCTTTTTATCATTTTTCCAATGACCGGTATATTTGGCACCGTTTGCCCAAGTATATGTACCTTCGCCTTCGCGCTTATCATTCACCCAATGCCCCACATACAAATCACCATTATGATAATACATGGTACCTTCACCATGCTGATAATCCTGATACCACATACCGTCATAACGGTTATTATTCATAAAATAATAGATACCTTTTCCGTGCTGCTGATCCTGGAACCACTGTCCTTCGTACTTTTCTCCATCGGGGAACATATAAATTCCATATCCTTCACGTTTCCCCTTCACATATTCACCTTCAAAGACATCACCGTTTTTAAAAACCGTTTTTCCTTTTCCGTTCGGTTTTCGTCCTTTCATTTCTCCCGTATAGACACTACCATCTTTAAAAGTATAGTTGCCAATCTTTATTTCAGTGGAGAATGTATCTTTAATTTTTCCGAAAAATCCGCCTTTTTTTCCTTCATTTTCTTGTGCCATCACTCCCTCTTGTGCAAGAAGAGCCAATAAAAGTGTAGTATATAGATATTTCCTCATTGGTTTTAGTCGTTACTCATTTTAGAATTACAATTTGGACAAAGATACAATTTCTATCCCAAACAGCCCACTTTCGGAAAGCAATTTATGACAACTTTTTACCTGCAATGACCTCTTTTAATGTCTCTTTGCACAAATAGCGTTGTGCCAAATCCTGTATTTCCGCAGGAGTAACCTCGTTTACAGCTAGCAGAGAACGTGAAAAATAGTCATCATCCAGACCGGAAGTAGCAATAAAGATCCATGCATCCGCAAGCGAGAAAGGAGATTCATAACTACGGCACATCTCTCCCAACATATAGTTACGTACGATAGTCAGTTCTTCCATTGACACCGGCTCCTGATGCAGACGGTCTATTTCATGATATACTTCCTGTATCAACGGTTCCACATATTCATTATCCGTTTCTGTCGAGATAGCCAGCAATCCGCTATCCGGATAAAACATGATTCCCGCTGAAATGCCATAAGTATACCCCTTTTCTTCACGGATATTAGACATCAGCCGGCTGCCGAAATAGCCTCCGAATAAAGTCATCAATACCCGGAGTTTCAGATAATCAGGATGGTTACGAGTGATGGTTGTATATCCCATCTTTACAGCACTCTGCATAGCATCCTCACGTTCTGTAAAAATTCTCTTTTCGGGAACGGCGGTAAAAGGAAAACTTAATTTCGATACCGGCTGTTGATGTTTACCAAAAGAAGTGCCGAATGTATCCGTCACCCGGCTGATAATATCCTCCGTCACCTTGCCGGACAAGAATATAGAGCAATTGCCCGAATGGTAATACCGTTCATAAAATTCACGAAGCACTTCCGGAGTGATGGCATGATAATCTTCCTCCACTACCATTTTACCACATGGATGCTGTTCGCCATAAAGCGACTTCAACAAGCTGCGATGTGCCAGGAAATCAACTTTGGAAGTATTGACCAGATATTGTTGGATATTGGTATCGAGGATAGTATGCAATTCTTTCTCCGGGAATAGCGGTTCTTTAATCATGGATTCTACCACCTCCAATGTTTTCGCCAAATATTTATTCAACGAATAAACAGTGATGTATGCATACTCCGAAGAGCTGGACAGTTCGAGCCACGAACCGTAGTAATCCAGTTTCTCGGCAATGGTGGCAGCCGTATATTTTGCCGTGCCTTCACGCAGCATCCGGTTCGTAAACAAGGCTTGCAGCTTCTGAGACTGCTGCCAACGGGCACCAGCGAAAAGCACATCTATGCGTACAACTTCCTGTTCACCCGCATTAATAACAGTCAACGGAATACCGTTTGGCAATGTCATTCGGACGGGAGGAAGTATACGGAAATTTTTCAGGGGTTGTATTTCAGGTTGTATTTTACGATCCATAAGATTAGATTCTATTCTTCAAAAACTCTTCTGCCCGTTCCAAGTCTTGCGGGGTATCGATTCCGATGGTTTCCACTTCACTAATGCCAACCTTTATTTTATATCCGTTCTCCAGCCAACGGAGCTGTTCCAAAGATTCAGCCAATTCCAGAGAAGACTGCGGAAGCATGGTTATCTCTTTCAGCACATCTGTACGATAGGCATACAGTCCGATATGTTTGTAGTAGGTATGTCCCTTCAGCCAGTCCTGTTTCTCGGCATTACGCTGATAAGGAATAATGGATCGGCTAAAATAAAGCGCGTTCCAGTTCTTATTGACTACCACTTTCGGTGAATTTACGTTTTCCAATACAGCAAATGGTTCATCTGCGGTAAAAGGTTTCACCAGCGTGGCAATCTGCGTGGTTACATCTTCGAAACAAGCCTTTACCGCATCCAATTGTGAAGGCTGAATAAAAGGTTCATCTCCTTGTATATTAACCACGACATCAAAATTACCCCCAATCTTTGTACAGGCTTCATAACAGCGGTCCGTACCACTTTTATGATGAATGGAAGTCATCACTACCTTTCCCCCGAACGCCTTGACAGCAGCTTCAATACGCTCATCGTCCGTGGCTACATAAGCGTCATCCAAAACGCCAGCCACTTGCTCGTACACACGTTGTATGACTGTTTTTCCACCCAACATAGCCAACGGTTTTGCAGGAAAACGGGTGGACGCATAACGGGCAGGTATAATTCCAAGAAATTTCATCTACTTAATGGATAATGAAGAATGGAAAACAGATAATGACTGTTGTATATATCCCCTTTGCCAATCTTCCGGTTTTAATATTTTGTTATCATATAAAAGCATGTCAATGTCCAGACAAACTTTCTCCTCTTTTTTATCTTCCGGACGACGCCCGGACCTCTGTTCTATATCTTTCAGCGTTTTCCTCACTACCTCTTCATCCTTATCGGAAAAGAACATGACCACTTGGTTGGAAAACAAGGCCGGATTCTTAAAAAACAAAGGTTCAGTTTCCAATTCAGGCGCAAAACATATAGAAGAGAACGATTCAGTCAGTTTCTGTCTGGCAAAAGTCAAATTCTCTTTCCTGTTGTAATTACTCCCTATGCAAACAATATACCTATGCATTAAAAATAAGTATTTAATACTTTATACTTAATACTTAGTTAAAAAGATCGTCCAATCCCCCCTCTTCTATCACCTCTCCGTCCGGAGTTTCCGAACCGGCACATGGATCAAATCCTTCAGGAAGTTTGAATTTCTCCTGCTGGTCATATCCCAAAGTCGGGTCATCATACACTTTCTTCATATACAGTGCCCAAATAGGCAAAGCCGCAGCTGCTCCCTGTCCATAGGTCATTTTACCGAAGTGGATGTCGCGTTCGTCACCTCCTACCCAACAACCGGATACTAGTGAAGGAGTGAATCCCATAAACCAAGCATCAGAATTATCATTGGTCGTACCTGTTTTTCCACCCATATCGGCGGTAATTCCATAACGGCGAACACGTCCTCCCGTTCCTTCATTAATAACGGCACGCAGCATAACCAACATTTTATATGCACTTGAAATACTTATCACTTCCTCCATTTGCGGTGCAAAGGTAGAAAGCACATTACCGTCACTATCTTCAATGCGTGTAACAAACAATGGAGCCACACGAATTCCTTTATTGGCAAAAGCCGTATATGCACTTACCATTTCACCGACAGAGATTTCACAAGGTCCCAGACAAAGCGAAACGACCGGGTCGATTGCTTTATTACGAACTCCGAAACTATGAATCAAACGTACGAGATTATACGGATTCAGTTTGCCCATCAGATAAGCGGAAATCCAGTTGTCGGAATTAGCCAGTCCCCACTTTAGAGTCACCATTTCCCCATAACGTTTATTATTTGCATTACGAGGCGTCCAAGGAGTTCCATTCTCATCAATCAACGTTTGCTCTACGTGGCGTGTCTGATCGCAAGGAGAAAATCCATTTTCCATTGCCAATGTGTATAAATACGGTTTGATAGTAGAACCAACCTGACGGCGTCCCACCATTGCCATATCATACTGGAAATATACATAATTCGGTCCACCTACATAAGCTTTGACGTGTCCGCTTACCGGATCCATCGACATAAATCCCGTCCGTAGGAAAGATTTGTAGTAACGGATTGAATCCATCGGTGTCATAATTGTATCCTTATCTCCCTTCCAGGAAAAAACAGTCATTTCTTCCGGAGTATCAAACGCCTTACGGATCTGCTGTTCTGAAGCTCCCGCCTCTTTCATGAGACGATAACGCTCCGTCTGCTTCATGGCTTTCGTCAACAACTCTTCCACTCGTTTTTCCGGTAATGACCTTGCATATGGAGCATTTTTACTTCCCTCTTTTTCTTTAAAGAATACAGGTTGCAAATAATCACCTAAATGCTCTTTTACAGCATCTTCGGCATACTGCTGCATACGTGAATTGATCGTTGTATAAATTTTCAATCCATCTGTATAGATGTTATAATTCGTACCGTCCTTCTTTTTATTTTTCGCACACCAGCCATATAACGGATTAGTTTCCCAAGCAATGGAATCCTCGTAGAATTTCTGCATTTGCCAACCACGATAATCACTTTTCACAGGTTTCGGTGCTGTCATGACGCCACGGAGATATTCGCGGAAATAAGTAGCCAGTCCTTCTTTGTGGTCAACACGGTTATACCTCAGTTTCAACGGAAGAGCCTGCAAAGAGTCGCATTCTGCATCTGTGATATAACCGGCCTTACGCATCTGGTCAAGCACCACATTACGACGGCCACGGGAACGTTCATTGAACCGAACCGGATTGTAGAGTGACGGATTCTTGCACATCCCCACCAACGTAGCAGCCTCTTCGATCTTCAAATCCTTCGGTTCGCAGCCGAAGTATGTATGCGCAGCAGTTTTGATACCAACAGCATTATTCAGAAAATCAAATTTATTGAGATACATACTCAAGATTTCCTCTTTGGTATAGTAACGTTCAAGTTTCACAGCAATCACCCATTCAATCGGCTTTTGGAAAAGACGTTGAAGTGTATTTCTCGCCACATTTTCAGTAAACAGCTGTTTGGCAAGCTGTTGTGACAAAGTACTACCTCCGCCAGCATTTTTCTGAAACATCAAGCCACGTTTTACAAACGCACGAAACAGTGCTTTGGCATCAATTCCGGAATGTTCGACAAAACGAACGTCTTCCGTTGCAATAAGAGCATTGATAATACTGGGCGACAAATCCTTGTAAGCTGTATACACCCGGTTTTCCTTGCTGTAAGACCATGTGCCAAGCACTTTTTCATCTTCAGAGAAAATCTCCGTTGCAAATTTATAACTCGGATTTTCCAGCTCCTCAACAGGAGGCATATAGCCAATCCAGCCCTTTGAGATAGAGACAAAGATGACAACAATAGCCAACACAACGACTGCCAAAAATATCCAAAGAGCTTTTATTATTTTTCGAATCATGTTTTTTCTTGCTTAAAATGATGCATTAATTAAGGTGCAAAGGTAGATAAAATCCGCTATTCAGCCAACGAGTTTGATTAGATTTTCTATTTTGTTAAAATATAGAGTGACACTCATAACAAATAGCACGAAACCAAAAAGAAAGAACATTTGTTTGGGAAAGTAGCGGAAAGGAAGTATCTTTGTCTACACTTATTCAAAGTATATTCATATAAAAGGCATAAATTATGGAATATGTATTATCAGACAGGAAGTTGTTACCTTATGGTATGATGAACTTCGAGGACATCCGTTTGGACAATTATTATTATGTGGATAAAACCTCTTTCATCCCCTTGATAGAACAGTCGGATCGTTTCTTCTTTTTTATCCGTCCGCGTCGATTCGGAAAAAGTCTGACTTTGAATATGCTTCAACATTATTATGATGTACGAGCCAAAGATAAGTTTGACGCTTTGTTTGGTGATCTTTATATCGGGAAGCACCCCACGAAAGACCGTAATAGCTATCTGGTAATAAAATTAAATTTTTCGGGAATCAGTGGAGACTTACACAGCTACCGCAAAGGTTTGGACGAACATTGCAGAATCGTATTTGACTATTTCTGCGATGTTTATGCTGACTATTTACCCGAAGGAATCAAAGAAAAAATGGACGAAAAAGACGGGGCGGTCAGCCAATTCGAATATCTGTTTACGGAATGCGCCCGTGTAAATCAAAAGATTTATCTCTTCATTGATGAATACGACCATTTCACCAATACAATACTCTCTGATGTCGACAGCCTGAACCGTTACACTGATGAGACACACAAAGAAGGTTATTTACGTGCCTTCTTCAATAAAATAAAATCCGGTACCGACTCCAGCATCAAACGTTGTTTCATCACAGGTGTCAGTCCCGTAACGATGGATGACTTGACCAGCGGCTTCAATATCGGCACTAATTACTCACTTTCATCAGAATTCAATGAAATGATGGGATTCACAGAAAGTGAAGTTCGCGAAATGTTAACTTATTATTCTAATACAAGGCATTTCAACCATACCATCGATGAGTTGATAGAAATTATGAAACCGTGGTATGATAATTACTGCTTTGCACAAGAATGTTATGGTCAAACCACTATGTACAATTCCAACATGGTGCTTTATTTCGTCAAAAACTACATCCGATACGGTGAAGTACCGAAGGACATGGTAGAAGACAACATCCGTATTGACTACGAGAAATTGCGTATGCTCATCCGCAAAGATAAGGAGTTTGCCCACGATGCTTCCATCATACAAACCTTAATAAGCCAAGGATACATCACTGGAGAAGTGAAGAAAGGATTTCCAGCCGCCAGTATTATCGATCCAGACAACTTCATAAGCCTACTCTATTATTTTGGTATGCTTACTATTAGTGGTACACATGAAGGGAAGTGCAAACTCACCATTCCCAATCAGGTAGTCCGCGAACAACTTTACACCTATCTATTGAACACTTACAATGAAGCCAACTTAAGCTTCAGTAATTATGAAAAAAATGAATTATCCAGTTCACTCGCTTATCGAGGTACATGGAAAGCATATTTTGATTATATAGCCGATTGCCTGAAGAGTTATGCCTCCCAGCGTGACAAACAAAAGGGAGAATTTTTCGTGCATGGTTTCACATTAGCCATGACTGCACAAAACCGATTCTACCGTCCCATTTCGGAGGCAGACACACAAGAGGGATATGCCGACATCTTCCTATCTCCATTATTGGATATTTATCCCGACATGAAACACAGCTACATAATCGAGTTGAAATATGCCAAATACAAAGATTCAGAGAATCGTGTGGAAGAATTACGATTGGAAGGTATCGCTCAGACAAACCGTTATGCTGATACTGATACAGTGAAAAATGCAATTGGCACCACACAGTTGCATAAGATTGTAGTAGTGTATAAAGGAATGGAAATGAGAGTATGTGAAGAAGTATAATTCTCTAATTATATCCCAAACAAAAAACAGGCGGGATTTTTCCCGCCTGTTATTCATTCATAAATATACCTATATATAAGATAATCAATTACAAGTTTGCTGCCTGCACACCGACCACTCCGGCAATTGCACCGGCAACAGCAATAATCACTTTCAAAATAATACTCCACGTTTTTTTCATAGACATTTTTCTTTTTTTATTAAACACTAAACAAACATCCTGACCATCAATCGTTAATTGACAATTCATTATGCGGCAGGATCCGGTGCTTCTCCGCTACCGCCACCTTCATTTCCTCCGCCTTCTTCTCCGCCATCATCCGGTTTTTCTGGATCATTAGGAGAAATAGTCATATTAAGCTTCTTCAGATATTCATCCAAGCTAATCAAATCCAACTTCTCATCTGCACGGGTGGCAGTCTTTGTAACGCGCAGCTCTTTATTCGCCTGAAAAAAGATACGAACGCTCTCTACACTTTTTGCATTGATATCCTTCGCCAGTTCGGCACCTTTCGAACGGGCAGTCAACATAAAGACGCCCAAACCTTCAATATTCACAGACTTACCTTCCAGCAGCTGTTCCTTCATCTTTTCCACAAAATTCTGGATCACACTCTTGATATCACCGACAGACAACGAAGAACGATCCTGCATTTTCTGTGCAATATATTTCAGGTTGACAGACTGACCTAAAGTGATCAAATGCGGATAATATCTCTTGGGAGAATTGGGAACACGCGGATCTGTTGGGCGCGTAATGACTTTGTAAATTACACTCATACTACGTTTTTTTAAAGATTTAAATTCAAATTATTTATTCACGTTTTGTTGATCAACACTGCAAAGGTGCCGCTTTTATTCCGGATAGAAAAGAAAAAAGCTCCTTAAGGAGCTCTTTATATTCATTCAAATTATTAACAACTTATTAATCAACAACATATTTTCGTTCCATCACATACAATGTAGTCTTTATGCGGAGCATCATATCTATTCGTCCACATTTTAATCAAGCTTATTCTTACCTCTTTATTGGGAATATCCAATGTATATAAGCCTAATTCCTTATCATAACTTTTTATTGTGATATAGCCATTTTGATATAATAACGGAAGAATACTCATCATATTCTCTGTTGGCGCATAAAAATCATCAACAATAGCTTCTCTTTTTCCTATCTCAGAAGGTGATCTTCATAAATTTTCGTAAGCATCCGATAAAGTACACTATAAAAAATGGCTATATCTCCTTTCCAGGTAAGCAGCCATCTATAGTTGTATCTCCATCATTCTTTATTCTTTTCCTTCCATTTGTGTGGCAACATTTGTAGC
>NZ_JADMQH010000025.1:0-77540 GCF_015559655.1 Bacteroides sp. 1001136B_160425_E2
TATTAAAATGCAACAAAATAAGAATCAGCAACTTGATGCGAAATTTAGGAAATTCATAAAAGTTCTGATAATGGCATTCATCAACGAAAATATGGTCTATTCCCATAGTGTGAAAGTCCACCGCATCGTCTTTCCGTTCGTTGATTTTCATCCGTAACTCCTTAAGTTTGGCCGCAAGGTTCTGTTTGCGCTTCTCCAGACCGTCCTGCATCTTTCCGCTGCGGTAGCGCATGGTGGACTGTTCCAACACCTCAAGGTTGCGCTCCACATCGGCCAGTTCTTCCGTGAATATATCTATCATGGTCTGTTCCGACTGCGGTATCTTGGCGAACTGGTCGTGTGTCAGAATGATACAGTCCCAGTTATTGTTCTTGATTTTCGAGAATACCTCTTTGCGGTTGGCAGGGGTGAAATCTTCCTTGCCCGGATAAAGCACCTTTGCCGAGGGGTAAGCCTTGCGGAACGTGTCGGCTATTTCGTGAACATTGGCTTTCAAGCCTATAATCATGGGCTTCTGCACCAGTCCGAGGCGTTTCATTTCGTAAGCGGAAACGCACATTATCATCGTCTTGCCTGTGCCGACCTCGTGCCAACAGATACCGCCGCCATTCTGCTTAATCATCCAAATGGCATCTTTCTGTGAGGGATAGAGGCTGTCATACGGAAAATTCTCGAAAGAGAGCTGCGGAAAGGTCTGCGCCGAGCCGTCATACTGCGGTTTGGAATAGCAATTAAAGCGTTCATTATAAGCCCTTACCAGTTCATCCCTCACCTCTATCGGTTGGTTGTCGAGCCACTGGTTAAAACGGTTTCTTATCTCCTGTATCTTGGTGGCCGCCTCCTGTATGGCTTCCTCGTCCGGCACTCGCACCGTTTCGCCGTTCCGATCTATCTCTTTGGTTATTTCGGGTACAGTGTCCTGCAGTGCGTGTACAAACAAGTCCTCTCCGTTGTAGTTCTTCACGGAATAGGTGTTGTAAATGACCGGGGAATAACCTTGCACTCGTACCAGATAGGTGTCGTTCACGTCAAAATACATCACATCGGTTTCCGTTCCGAAAAGTTCTGTGGCAAAATCGGCATAGAGTTTCGTGTCGATCCACCGCTCGCCCATGTTGATGTCGAGTTCCTCGTAGGGTATCGCTTCGGGTATGGCTTCCTCCAATGCCTTTACAGCGGTTTCCACCCAGTCCTTTTCCCTGCCTGTGAGTTCGGGCAGACAAGAGGCTGTTTCCTTGAGCTTGGCTATGATGTTGCCGGCTACAAACTTGCCTTTGTGTTCCCATTCCCCAGTGGTGGGATTGTAAAATATCTTGCCTTTGAGGTCGCCTATAACTTCGTCCTCGTCCTTGCCGGTGGTCTGTGTCAGATAGTCCATATCCACACAGCCGTAGAAGTTCAAGCTGCTTGCCAACGCTTCGCCCGGTGTCAGTTGTACGGTCGTGTCTATCTTCTTGAACGCTACAGGCTCACGCATGATGTCGGCTTTGAATATGTCGCCCTTGACCTGCATTTCTATCGTAAACACTTCCACGCCGAGACTGTCAAGCATGATAAACTCCTTGTTGTCGTTGGAGTGGAAAAAGCCCCATTTGGCGACAAAAGCGTTATAGCAAGCGTTCAGCCGTTCACGCAAATGCGGCTGTTCCGTCTGTTCCTCCTGCTCTTTGGTGGAAAGTTCAAAATATGCCTTGCGTATGGGGAAATAGTCATTAGCCCTCTCCATGTTCACCTTGCCCTCGTCCACCGGGACAAAATCGGTGACCGTCTCTTGGTATAAGTCGGATTTACGGTATTGGAGAACGCCCACCTGCCCCTCGAACAGCACCATTGCACCCTCTTTCATCCACGCTTCCGGCTCGTCCGTATAGGCTCGTCTGCCTTTGGGTTGCTGCTTGACGGCCACACTGCCGAAAAGGAACATTTGCGTGTGTATGCCGTCCTGTCCGTCACTTGTGAAAAGGCTTTTGCGGAAATAGCGGCCAAAGTCGAGTTTCAGCAATGCGGCGAGGTACTGCGACATGGCGTTTTCATCGCCCTGTTGCCACTGGTATTTGCGTACATACTTGCCGTACTGGTTCATCGCAATTCGGCTGCCTGTGGCGAGGGTGGTTTTCGGCAATGTGAAAAGTTTGTTGGCGTATTCGGTCATTGTGCCTGTCGTGTCAGCTTTTTCCCTGCCGACCTGCAAAAAGAGCTGTTCCCTCTGCGAGAGTGCCGCTTTGTGCGTGTGCTTTTGGAATACCAGTAAGTCGCTGCCTACCTCGATGCCGCTTGTGTGCATGAAAAGGGTGTCGGGCAGACGGATTGCGCTTATCAAGTCGGCATGGTTCACGAGGTATTCACGCACGAACTTGTTGCTTGGTGTGTCAGCCACGCCCCTTGATGTGACGAAAGCCAGCAGGCCGCCCTCGTTCAACAGCTCCATAGCCTTGACGAAAAAGTAATTGTGTATGGTCTTGGTGGCTTGTTCGTATATGCCGCCTCTCTTCCACAGCTCCGCATCGAACACACGGAAATTGCCGAAAGGGATGTTGGAGGCTATGACATCGAATTTCGTATGTTCTAAGCCTTGTTCGTTGATTGTTTCAAAGCCTGCCGTCCGTGTAACCGTGTTGTCATTCAGCAGGGAGAGTATCAGCCCCGAAACCGGGTCTTTCTCAATGGCATATCCGCAGGTGTCCGGCATGGCTACCGGGAGGAAACCGCCAATGCCTGCACTCGGTTCGAGGAACGAGCGCATTTGCAGACCGTTGTCCTTGAATGTGGCGTGTATCTGTCTTGCAACTGTATCTATCAGGAATTTCGGGGTGTAGAACGCTGTCAGGACAGAGGCTTTTATGGCTTGCGTGAAATAGGGATAGGTTTCGATAAGTTCCTGCAACTGCCTTATCGGTTCTTCCATGTCGCCGCCTACAGGCTTGTCTGTGCCGATGTTCAGCACTTCCTTGATACCGCCAAACCCTGAATACAGGGATAAGGTTTCTTTTTCCTCTGCTGTGGCTTGTCTGCCTTGAATGTGGATTTGTAACGCTGTCTTTATCGCTTCCACGTTTGCCACCAATGATTTCAATTTGTTGTAACTCATATTTAACCTTTCTTTTTATTTCCCTCTGTTCGGTCTGTTTGCGACCGCCGGGAAGATTTTTCTGCTTTCAGAAGGTGGCGAGGGACAATCGGACAAGGCTGACCCGGAAAAATACGCTCGACAACGGAGAGGAAGATTTTTGCGTGTCACTCGCGGCAGTATGCCGGCATTGGCAAGATTGGAACGGCCGGTTACCTTTGCGGAAAATTCTATCCCGTAGGTCGCACGGCAGCGGACTTGGGTTTAATGGAAATCCGTTAGAAAAGGAAAGATTATGGGTAAAAGAGTGAGGCGGTCAGCCGGGACGGACTTCCCGACGGACTGTCTTGGGACTACAGAGGGCAGGATTCATCCCGCCCCCTGTAATGCCAAGTCTGTCCGTGTCCGTCCTTTTGCAAAAGGGGCTTCACGCACTTTATGTAAAATGCGTGAGGTCGCTTGAGGCAAACTGTCCGCAGGATGTAAGGCTATAAGAGGGAGAAAGGAATTTTATAAAAGGTCATTGGCGGACGGGAACATCAGACCGTACCGAGCCTTTGCCCGATACGGTCATGTCCTTGCCCTGCATATAACTCAGTCTATATCATAACCTATCATATATTCATCGTTGATAAGCAGATAATAGTAGCCGTTACCGCAATTCCGGTACTCTTTGCTGAATCCCGCCGCCATATCGCCATTTTCGCGTGGCTCACACCACAACGTACCGTCATAGCCGCAAAAGTCGAAACGTCCGGTGGAAAACTTTTCTTCTTGTTTCAGTGCCGTTCTGAAACGAGCCATAATCCAACTGCCACAGTATTTTTCGATAGTGGCAAGCCCGATACACTTGCCGTCGATGCGTGTGCCGGTCGTGATGCGGTTTTCGTAAAGGGACTTTTCGGGGTCTGCGGAAGCGATTTTGCGAAGCCAACTATTCGTATGCGTGGCAAGCCGGGCAAGTTTCTGGTATTTCAAGACCAGTTTCTTTTCCATGTCCGCTGCATCTTCGGGAGAGGATGACGGATAGTATATCTTCTCAATGCTTGCCCAGTTCGAGAATAGATAGCCTCTTTTGCGTTTTCCGAGTGCGATAATGCCGATGACGTTTTCGTTGCGGTTAATAAAAAGCCGGCGGCGTTTTCCTGCAATCCTGACATACAAGGATGTTGGGTTCTGCTCGTTGCGGAGATAGGCTTCTGCCGGATGAATTGTTGTTGTTTCCATATCTATATAAATTTTGATTTTTATGTTTCTATTGGGGACTGTTCACAATGCCGGGATTGTACCGTTCTTGCATAAAACTCCACCCCGATAATGGGACACTATGCCCGGTTTAAGTCCCATTTCTCCGAAGGCTATATGCTTGATATAGTCCTTGTACTCTTTGCCTGTAAAATTCCTGCCGCAAAGGTTGTTGAAAATCATAGGGACGGAGAACCCGTCTTCACTCGACAATATCACTTTGCCGTCTTGTCTAATTTCTTCTACCATACTGATTTGATTTTTTTAGCGATTAAACATTCATGCTGATTTTTCTTTTTTCCCTGCTGTTTTTTTCAGCAGGTTGTCTTTCGACTTTTTAAGGCAACCAGAGGATGAAGCTGCGGCATCATAAGCCAAACCCGGATAGAAAACAGACCGTGCAACGGTCTGTTTTCGTTGTCCGAATGCAATGCGGCTTGGCGATTATGCGCTTCGTCCTACATTCGCCGATGAAAAAAGAAAGAATGACCTGCCGCCAAAAGATAGGTGGTGACAATAAAACAAGGGTTATATAACAGGAATAAGTAGCTATCGAACGGCATTACAATGACTACTAATTATCGGCACTATTTTGATTTAGTGCCGATAATTTGCAGAAAATTAGGTCAACTCCATATCCTAATCGAAAATCATATCACCTAATGACATCTTTTTCGATTAATGTTTGGTTGTACGACGAAAAGCGACTACCTTTGTAATCGAAAACTCCGTCACTTGGTGACGCCAAATTCGATTAGCGATGGAAAATATTGAAAGGAAAAAATATCTGGAGGAGCTTGTTTCGTTGCAAAACAACGGCATGATTAAGGCTATAACAGGAATGCGCAGATGCGGCAAGTCCTTCCTGCTTTTCGAGATATTCACTTCATATCTTGAAAAGAACGGCGTAGCCCCGGATCATATCATAAAGGTGGATTTGGAAAACTATAAGAATCGGGCAATGAGAAATCCCGACAATCTGTATGCCTATGTGGAAAGTCGCATCATTGACGGGGGAATGTACTATATCCTGTTGGACGAAGTACAGATGCTTGATAATTTTGAGGATGTATTGAACGGCTTTTTGAAAATGCGCAATGTGGATGTCTATGTAACCGGCAGCAATGCAAAGTTCCTGTCCAAAGACATCATTACGGAGTTTCGCGGACGTGGCTTTGAAGTAAAAATGTACCCGTTGAGCTTCAGCGAATTTATGTCTGCCTACTCCGGGTCTGTACAAGCCGGATTCAATGAATATATGCTATATGGCGGACTTCCGCAAATATTGTCATATACTTCGGAGGAGCAAAAAGTACGCTTCCTAAAGACCCTGTTTGATGAAACCTATATCAAGGACATCAAAGACCGACATGACATACGGAAAGATGATGACTTGGAAGAACTCATCAACATCATGGCCTCCGGTATCGGTGCTTTGACCAATCCGAACAAACTGGCAAACACGTTCCGAAGCGAGAAGAAATCAGTCATATCCTACGATACGGTAAAGGACTATATCGACTATCTCTGTGATTCGTTCCTGATTGAAAAGTCCACCCGTTACGACATTAAAGGAAAGCGGTATATCAATTCTCCGTACAAGTATTATTTTATGGACTTGGGATTGCGCAATGCGCGTATTAATTTCCGGCAGTCGGAAAAAAGTCATCTGATGGAGAATCTGATTTACAATGAACTGCGTGTGCGAGGATTCAATGTGGATGTAGGAGTTGTCCCGGTTGTCACGAAAGATAAAGACGGCAAACAACAACGCTCCAATCTCGAAGTCGATTTCATCTGTAATCTTGGAAGCAGACGTTATTACATACAATCTGCCTACCGCATGGAATCGGAAGAAAAAAGAGAACAGGAACGTGCATCCTTGCTTAAAGTTGATGATTCATTCAAGAAGATTATCATCATTGGAGAAGAAAGCCCTGTTATCAGAGACGAAGCTGGTATTACGACTATAAGCATTTACGATTTCTTATTGAAGGATAATTCATTGGAATTATAAATAAAATTGTATATAGAAAATCTCAATATGAACGAAAGGCTTGTGTTCATCCTGCGGCTTTACCTCATGAGTGTGCTGTGGTACATTATCGGCTGCTTGTCAAGGTGGGGGTATAGGGAAGCCATTTCGTCCGTTGTCTCGAATCGTGATTTGTACGATTCAGGAGGCGTGCATATTACAATCTTGCCAAAGCCGACACACACTCCTGCTGCATGGATTTGATGTAATCGAAAACGACCGACGGATCGACACTCTTGCCATTTAGCTTGCAGGTTATGTGCAGGTGTTCGCCTGTACTTCGTCCAGTCGAGCCGGTTATACCGACGGCATCACGGGGACGGACTACCGTACCCTTGGCGGCCAGCACCCGTGAAAGGTGGCAATAGCTGACGGTGTAATTTCCGTGCCGCAGGGTCACATACTTGCCGGAAGTCTTGTCCTGTCCCACTTTGATGACCACCCCCTCCATCATGGCCAATACCTGCTCGCCCCGTGCGTGCAGGTCGATACCGCCGTGAAACTTCCTCTTCCCGGTAAGCGGGTCTTTCCGGTAGCCGTATGGCGATGTAATCCTGATACGCTGCAATGGATAGGACACGCTGAGATACCGGTCAATCCATGACTGTTTACGTTTATCGGCGGATTTCACCGATGTTTCCTGTACGGGAGCCGCACTTTCAGGTGTCGGCTCCTGTTTTTTCATGCCCTCCTGCAAGGCTTCCACCTTGTACCTTTCGGGCGTCTTGGCAATCGTGTTGAACTGCGCCTGAACGGGCATCGTACAGAACGATACACCCGATATTATTAGTAGTAAAATCTTTCTCATGCGGCAAAGTTAATACCGGGCCTTTCATGCCGGAAACAAACAGCCGTACTTTCTCTTATTGGTTTGGAAATTCGTGCTTATTAGTCCGATTATTTGCTTAAAATCGTACTAATATAGTAAAAATAAGGCATTCTAACCGCTTATGTGATTGTTATTTTTGTTTGTTACAATCATACGGTTTTATCTTTGTGGAGTACAATTTTATAATATAAATATCGTATGAAAAAGAATCAGATTGAATTTGATGAATTACCCTTCTCGACACTGGAACGATTCGGTCTTACACGGGAGATGATCGAGGACTTGCCGATGCGTGTGTTGGACGACATCTGCAACGGCCGGCATTCTCCTGTGCTTCCCGTGCGTGTCACTGACGAGCATGGCGGGCAAATCGAGAGCCGCAGCCGCTTTGCCTTTATCCGCATGGACGACGGTCAGGTGGATGTGGTCTTCTATCCGGCACTGAAATCCTCTCCGCTGGAACGGTATGACGAAGCGCAGCAGAAACAGTTGCTCGACGGCAAGGCGATTGTCGCCGACGTGGAAATGGCGGACGGACGGAGCAGCAAGGCATTCGTGCAGATTGACGCCGGGACGAAACAGGTGATGTATGTCCCCACGCCCATCATCGCACGCAACCTGAAGGTGCTGGCCGAGGTCATGCGCCTCGGTGCGGTAGAGGTAAACGGGATGCAGCACGGCGAACCGCTGACGGTAGTCGTGGACGGCGAGCCTGCCACAGTGGGCATCGACCTTCATGCCAAGACCGGCATCCGCATCTGTTCGGGCGACGCGCAGCAATGGCGCAACCAGCCCAAGCGTGAGTGGGACAAATACACCTTCGGGTGCTACGGCTGCTGGATCATGGACGATGACGGTAACCTCGACTACGTTTCGGAGGAAGACTACACCGAAGAGCTGTGGAACGAACAGAAAAAGAGCGGCGAGCGCAACCGTGCGGCAGCCCTCCACAAGTAAAACATCAATCCGTACATTATGGCACAAAACGAATATTATCCCGAAGAGGTACTTGTCGGGAAGATGCAGAGCGGCGAATACGGCTGGCTCGATTACGTCAATCATTTCTCCGCCGACTGGCAGGAGGAATACGCCCGTTACTGCGAGGAAAAAGGGCTTGCAGCCGGCAATGAATCCGCCGCCGAGTTTGTCCGCTTCAAGGACGAACAGTTAGAGGCGGCAATGGAAAGCGGCGACGCATAACGAAAACAATCAGACTATGGCGATACGAACGAATACCAATCCCCGGCAGATGGACTTGCAGCCCGAAATGCGTGATATGCTGATGCGCAACGGGCTTCAGGCCCACATTGCGCTTGACGGCGCAGGGTATCGGCTGATCGTGCAAGGGCATGATTCGCCCCTGCTGGTTTACCCGATAACCGAACGTCAGATGTTGGCACTGACGGACTGGGGAACGAACACTGCCAACAAGAAAGCCTACAACGTGCTTACGAGCATCGTGGGCAAGGATTTCTATATGCCCAAGAACTTCGTCCATGCCCGCAATGCCAACGGTCGTGTGGCTATGGGACTGCACGGCTACCGCATCGGCATCGGCGAGTACGGGCTCATGGGGCGTATGGGAATGCCCCCGCCGTTCCTCGGCTGGACACCTCGCAACCAGTGGGGCTTCCACCTGCGCAGGGTCGGCGGCCAACTGTTCTTTCCGGGGCCGTCCATCGTCCCCGAACGCCCCGACGGGCGCATGAAGCCCGGCGAGCTGCAATCGGGCGGTTACGGATTCTACTACAAAGGGCATCAACCGACGCAGCCTGTACAGCAACGGGATGTGCTGCAGGACTTGCAGGCGGTCATCACGCCGATGGTCAGCCATCCGCGCAGCGAGGAACCGGCACGGCCGTACAAGGAGCTGATAGCCTCTCCGGTCTATTTCTCCAACGAGAAATGGGCGGAGTGCCTTGCCTCGCACGGTCTTGTCGTGGATGCGGAAAGGCGGACGCTGACCGTGCAGTCGGAAAGCGTCCAGGCCGATATGGTCTATGACCTGACGGAAGAGGAAGTGAAAGCACTGGTCGCCGCTCCTGTCGAAGAACACCCCGTAGAGAAACGTCTGGAACTGCTGAACGGCATTATCGGGGCTGACTTTTCCGACAAAGTGACGATGGAGGCTCTCAACAGCGAGCGACGTATCTCCATCGGCCTGCATCCCGAAGTGCGGCAGGACTTGGAGCAACGGCAAAGGCAGGAACAGGAGGTTTTCATGCCGTTGGAAGCCTCACTGCAACAGCAAGAGGAATCCATACAAGGCAGCATCGGTGCGGCCGTCGATGGGCGCGACCTGCAATTTCTGAACGAAAGCAAGGGCTGGTATCGGGAAGAGAAGCACGGGCGGGAGGTCGAAGTGAGCCAGATAGCCGTACAACCGGCACAGGCAGAGGGGAAATACAGGATGACCGCCGTTATCGACGGTCAGATTATCAGCCATGAGATAACCCAACGGGACTACGACAAATTCCTTGCGGTGGACGATTTCCACCGTATGAAACTCTTTTCCAAGATTTTCAACGAGGTGGACATGAAGACCCGCCCGGAGGCGCAACGGGGTCTTGGAACGAAAATCCTTGCCGCCCTGACCGCCGGAGGGGTGGTCGCTGCGGGTGTCGCACACGGCATCCACCATCACTGCCATGCCCCGGAGTTCTACGGCGAGCGTTTCGGTGGTCCGCCACGCCCGTACTTCAAGCCGGGTGTAGATACACCGAGGGATGTGGCCATCCGCTGTTTCGAGGCGGAGATGAACCGTGAAATCAATGACATGAGAAGAGGGAGGTAAACGATGAGAGAGGGCGAGCTGACTTACGACGATTTTCTGCGCAGGCTGAACATTCAGGATGTGCTTCTCGATGCGGGCTACCATCTGAACCGGCGTGACGGCCTGCGCTATCCCTCGTATGTCCGTTTGGACAGCGAGGGGCGGCGCATCCGCAACGACAAGTTCATTGTCACGCAGCAAGGGAAATGCTGTTTCAAACCGCAACAGCAGAAGGTCTATAACATCATTTCCTTTATCAAGGAACATCCGCACTTTTTCGCGGAGTATCGGGGCGGTATTTCTCCCGACCGGCTGGTAAACCTTGTATGTAACCGGTTGCTGAACCATCCCATCGCCGACCGTGAGACCCGGATTATCCAGCCCAAACGGGATGTGAAGCCGTTTGACATGGCGGATTACGACATTCACAAGTTCAATCCGCAGGATCGGGCGACACAAAAGAAGTTCTATCCGTTCTTCAAGCATCGGGGTATCGACCTTTACACGCAATACGCATTCCACCGGGATTTCTGTCTGGCGACGAAACACCGTGAGGACGGTGCGAAGTACACCAATCTTGCCTTTCCGCTGACCGTTCCGAAAGATACGGGGCAGGTTGTCGGTCTGGAGGAACGTGGCCGCCCCCGTATGGACGGCAGCGGCAGTTATAAAGGAAAGGCGGAAGGGAGCAATTCGAGCCAAGGGCTATGGATTGCCAGCCCTGCCCAAACGCCTCTTGCTAATGCCAGGCATATCTACTGGTTCGAGAGTGCCTACGATGCGATGGCCTATTACCAGCTTCATCAGGGACAGAACAAGGATTTGCGGAAAGCGGTCTTCGTATCTACCGGCGGCAACCCGACGGTGGAACAGATGCGGGGTGTCCTCAAGCTCACGCTTCCTGCCCGGCAGCATATCTGTTTCGATACCGACCTTGCGGGAATCGAATTTGCCAAGAACCTGCAACAGGAGATGTACCGGGCTGTCCGCTCCACCATCGAGCAGACGCCGGAACGGAAGGCTTATCTGGATTCCGTTGCTGACGGCAAGAATCTCGATGAAGGCGACATAGAACTGTTGCCCGATGTTTTGCGGTCAAGTTACGGAAAATATGAATCCGCGTGGGAAGAAGCCATGTCGATGCGGTCGAGCGGTTTGTGCCACCCGGACGACATACGGGAGCAGACGGAGATTATGAACGGGCATTACAAGGAGTTTCGTGAAGGATTGCGGGAGTTCCTCGGCTTGGACAGGGAAAACGACACCTCTTTTGTCCGTGAACAGCCGACCTATCCCAGCAAGGACTGGAACGAGGAACTGTTAGCCGAGCTGAAACGGGAAGAGACGGCCGATGAGACACAGGAGAGAGAACAGTCACCGGAAGAGGAACAACAAACACGCTTTCACCGATGATGACCGCCCGGCCCACAGGAGATTTCCAGCGTATTGAGCTGCGACCGCACGCCGGACAGTTCGTTATCGACGAGCTGCCCGCAATCATGCTGTGCTGTGCTGCATGGGTGTACGGTGGCATGGAGGGGCTGCCTCTGACGGCTCTTGCCGTACCGGTCGCCACCATGCTTTCTTTGGCATTGCTGTACCGCTTCATCTATCTGCGCCGGACACGCTACCATATCGGCAGCGAGCAACTTATCAGCCAACATGGGGTGTTGTCCCGGAAGACGGACTACATGGAGCAATACCGCATCGTGGACTTTGTGGAACACCAAAGCCTCATGCAGCAGCTTTGCGGATTGAAGACGGTACGCATCTTCTCAACGGACAGGAATACGCCCCGGCTTGACTTGGTAGGTATCAGACACAACTTTGATGTGGTAACGCTTCTCCGGGAACGGGTCGAGTATAACAAACGAAAAAAGGGAATATATGAAATTACGAATCATTAGTCTGATTATGCTGGCCACCTGTCTGCTGCCGCAATGGACGAAAGCCCAAATCACGGCATCCAACCCGTTGGAATGGATGGCGTTAGCCGAAGGCAACGAGGTCATCAATGACCAGATAGAGAAACAGATAAACGGTCAGACGAAGACAGCGATGTTGCAAAACAGCATTGCCGCCGAGTTTAACCGCATCCATAAATGGGAGAAGCAATATAACAGTTATCTCAAGACGGCAAGCGGTTACGCTTCATCACTGAAAGCCTGCACCCACCTCTATAACGACGGGGTGAGAATCTTTCTCACGTTGGGAAAATTGGGCAAGGCCATCAAGAACAATCCGCAGGGCATCGTCGCCTCCATGAGCATGAACAACCTGTATATCGAGACGGCAACGGAACTGGTATCGGTCTTCACGCTCCTGAATGACGCGGTGGCGAAAGGCGGCCATGAGAATATGCTCACGGGAGCGGAACGCAGCAAGACCCTGTGGGCCTTGAACGACAAACTTTCGGCTTTCAGCCGGAAGCTGCACCTGCTCTACCTGAGCATACGGTACTATACCCTCAATGATGTGTGGAACAACGTGACGGCCGGGATGCTCGACCGCAACAACGGGGAGGCGGCACGGATGGCCATGTCCCGTTGGCGCAGGGCTGCCGTCCTTGCGCGATAAAATTAGGAGAACGATGAAACGGACGATTTGGATAGGAATCTTTTTGCTGTGCATCGGTATCGGCAAGGTACGGGCGCAGAACGACCCCGTGCTTGCCGGGATGATCCTGCTCTATACCGACAAGGCGGAAAAGGAGCTGAAGAACCAGGAGAAGGTCATGCTGCTGCAGACCACCGGACACCTGTGGACGAAAGAGGAAGTGAAAGCCACGACCGACCTGCAACGGGAGTTCAACAACTATCTGGACTCTTTCCGGTCGATTGTATGCTATGCGGCGCAGATATACGGTTTCTACCACGAAATATCGAAACTGACGGACAACATGGGGGACTTTACCAGACAGGTAAGCCGTAACAGTCCCAATGCACTGGCCATCGCCCTCTCCACGCAACGGAACCGGATTTACCGGGAACTGATCATGAACAGCGTGGAGATTGTGAACGACATCCGCATGGCGTGTCTTTCGGAGAACAAGATGACGGAAAAGGAGCGCATGGAAATCGTCTTCGGCATCCGTCCGAAGCTCAAGCTGATGAACAAGAAGCTGCAACGGCTGACCAAGGCGGTGAAGTACACGACAATGGGCGACATCTGGCGTGAAATCGACGAAGGGGCACGTCCGGCGGCCGACAAGCGGGACATCGTGGAAGCTGCCAAGCGACGCTGGCGGCAGATAGGAAAAAATGTAAGACCTTAAAAACAGATAACGTATGGGAGTTTGGGATTCAATATTGAAATATGGCGGCAAGGCCATGAAAGGTGTCGGGACGGCTACGGCGGCTACCGGCAAGAAAATGGGCAATGCGGCTTTGCACCCCTCGCAAACCTTGCGTGGTGCGGGTCAGGCCGTCAAGACGGCGACTGTCGGCGGCGCAGTCGGTTATGTGGGCTGGGAGAAGCTGACCACCGACAAAAGCGTGGTGCGCATCGTGAGCGATGCGGTCATCGGCGAACTGGCGACGAATACCCTCGCGGAGACGGCTGACGGTGTGCGTGAACTGACGGGCAAGGCCGGGGAAGCCATCGGCTCGGTCAGCGGTGCGGTGACCGGTATCGACAACAAGCTGAACGGCGTGTCGAACTTTCTGCGCCAAGCCTCTGGTGGCGGTGTCATGGATATGTTCGGCAACTTTTTCCGCAACCTCGGCAGCGGCAACGTGTCGGGGTTGGGCATCGCCGGACTGGTCGCGGCGGCGTTCCTCATATTCGGACGCTTCGGCTGGTTAGGAAAAATCGCGGGGGCGTTCCTCGGCATGATGCTTATCGGTAATAACGCGGGTGTCCTCCGAACGCAGGAAACGGGAAACGTGCAGCGTAGCCGGACACCTGACCTTCCGGCCGAGAAACAGACGCACAGCGGAGGGATGAGAAGATAGGAATATGAATCAAAATGGAAACAGCATGAAATATACAGAAGAAATGATCCTGCAATCCGAGAGCGGCTATTGTATGCCTTTCGAGGAACAGCAGGGCAAGGATGTGGAGCTGTCGCTCGGCTACGGCGAACAGACCGACCCGGCGACGGGCGAGAAATTCTTTCATCACGGCATCGACTTCAACGTGCGGTGCTATACGCTTTCCGCCCTTGCCAGCGGCATCGTGTCGGGCGTGGGCAACGATAGCGGACACGGCATCTGCCAGACCATCCGCTACGGGGAGTATGAGGTGACCTACGGAAACCTGTCCAATGTGTTCGCCCAATTCGGCCAGCGTGTCAAGGCCGGGCAGACGGTAGCCCTGAGCGGCGACAAGCTGCATATCGCCGTCCGCTTCAAGGGAGAGGAACTGAACCCGCTGGAGTTCCTGACGATGCTGTACGGGAATATTCAGGCGATGCGTCAGGCTGGCGGACACGAGACTGACTATTTCTCCGGTCTGGAACTGAAAACCGATTACGAACACGACAAGAGGGAGATAGAGGAACTGATGCTGCGCTTCCTGCCGCATTACATGGAGGATTTGCGGCATGGGACATACACCTTGCCCCGAAATACGGAGCAGTCGCTACGCCACATCTTCACGGTGGGCGCGATGAAGGAGTATTTCTACGAGAATATGCCGAGCATGGCCAATCCGCTCGGACTGGGACACAAAGCCCTGCCGCTGGCCTGCAAGGTACAGAACCTCCTGATTGCGGATTTCCTGCATTACCTCGCCCTGCGGCATGACGTGTACCTCTCCACAGCGGACGGCGACGTAAAAAAAAACTCCATGACGAAGCCCTGACATATAACGGTGTCATCGACCCGTTGGCGGAACTGGACATCGACATCCAGAGCTTCGACATACCGAGGCTTGTCACGGTCTATCCCGACCGGGCGGGTGTGCGCTGGTGGACGAAGGCATGGTTCAACAACCGGGAAGAGGGCGAGACATCCGTCGAAATCGAACGGGAGCAGGCGATACGGTTCATGCAGGACAACATCGAGAAGGACGCATGGCTGGAAGAGTTCTTTCCCCGGCAGATGGAGGTTTACCACAACGCCATCGAGCAGACGAAAGAACAGTTATTGAAACAGATAAATATATAGTACACAATATGGATGGAATCAAACATAGCCGGCAATTCGCGGAAATGGAACGCCTCGTGAGCGACTATTTCCATTGCCACCTTGCGCCCGTCATGTCAAAAACGCAGGCTTACCTCACGAAGAAACAGGGCGAGGAAATGAGGGAATATTCCACCTCCTTGGGCGGCATACTCAGCGCGATGGCGTCTGCGGCACAACCGATGGGCGACCCATACCAGGTACTCAAGGTCACGGGCGAATGGAACTCGAAGACAACGGAGGACTATATCGGAATGTGCAAGGCGGAGATTACCGGCTCCAAGGAGATACAGCAAGACCTCGCATACATGGCCGGGCAGTGGCGTGATACCGTCGTGCAGGAAATCGGACGCAAGCGTTACGATGAACTGTCGGAACAATTAGGCGGTGACCTTGCCTATGCCTATATGGACTACCGGGTGGAGGAACTGATGATTGACCGGCTGGTCAAGGAGCGTATGCCGAAATCGTCAGCCGACTACATCATCCGCAAGGCCGCCGAATCGAGCCTGCTCGGACTCTCGCAGACCTTGAACCGCTCGCCGCTTGCCGAGGAAATCGAGGCACGGGGCGAAGCGGCCTACCGTCCGAAAGGATGGGAAAAAGGCGCGGGTCGGGTACTGGGCGCAACGGCAGATACCGTGATGATGGGCGGCGTGGGTTCGTGGGCAACACTGGCGAAGTTTGTCGGGGCAGATGTGGCTATCTCGGCAGTCGCCTCCCGTTTCGAGCCGAAAAAGCCTGATACGCTTTCTGTGGAACAGTGCATCAGCAAAGGGGTGTTCGGCAGCGAACGGAACGTGTTTGCGGACTTCCGCAAAGAGGCTGCAACGGTACAGACCGGCGAGAGTCCGCTTATCATGGCGGCCAACGAGCGATTGAAAAAGAAAATACCGGTGATGGACTTTAATTTTTTGAAGTGGATGCAGACGCCGAAGTTTACCCCTTTCCAAATGCCCGAACTGCCCGGACACCCTGAAAAGAAGAATGAACGTGCCGAACGGTACAAGGATGTGCCGCTGGTCGTCGCTCCCGGACAGGAAGAAGCCTATCTGAAGCATTTGGAGAAATATAAGAATGCAACGGCTGTAACTGCCAAAAAGGAGTCAGCGCAGCCGGAGACGGAACAGAGGGAAAAAGAAGAAAAAGAGGAACGGCAGGCGGTTGTTCCCCACAAGGAAGAAATGCAAGAGGAACAGGCCGTACAGAACAACACGAACGGTTGGAACGGATTGCTCGGTATGCTGGGGCTGGACGGTATGGGAGACGTCACGGGCAACCTCGGATATGTCATGGCCATGCTGCCCGACATCCTGCTGGGGGCGTTTACCGGCAAGACACAATCGTTGCGCCTGGGGGACAACCTGCTGCCGATAGCGAGTATCGTGGCCGGTCTGTTCGTGCGTAACCCGTTGCTGAAGATGCTCCTTGTCGGTCTGGGCGGCGCGAACCTGCTGAACAAGGCTGGACACGAGGCTTTGGGGCGACCCATGCCGTCCGCTGCCGAACAGACGGAGAAACAGTACCGCCGTTATCCCGACGAGCCGCTCAATCCCCGTATCGTGAACCCGGTACTGCAAGGCAGCACGCTCATCGCCACGATAGACCGTGTTCCCTGTACTATCCAGCTCACGCCGACTGTCGGAGAGGCTTACCGTGCAGGGGCATTGCCGCTGAACACGCTGGCGAACGCCGTGCTTGCCAAAAGCGACCAGTTGCGCCATATCGCCTCGCAGAATTACGACGACGGACAGCGGGAGACGGTCGTGCGCACACGGGGCATCCAATAATTCCATGAACAATAAAAGCATGATGATATGAAAGAAAAGTCGCAAATCGAAAAGAAAGCCGAAGCAAGGCAGGCGGAGCTGCTGTCTGCCGCACTGGGCGGGGCATCGAACGCCGACGGCCATTGGCTCAACGTATCGGGCAAGGGATTTCCCCGGCTCTATCCGCAGGGTGTCTCGGCCAGTCCGTTCAATGCCCTCTTTATGGCCTTGCATTCGGACAATAACGGATGCAAGACCAACCTGTTCACGCTTTACAGCGAGACCAAGGCACGGGGTGCTGCGGTACGGGAGCATGAGCAGGGCGTACCGTTCCTGTTCTATAACTGGAACAAGTATGTCAACCGGAACAACCCGAATGAAACCATCGACCGCACCGCCTATCTCCAGTTGGACGAAGGGCAGAAGGCACAGTTCAAGGGTGTCCACAACCGGGAGATACGCACTATCTTCAACATCGACCAGACGACGCTGCCCTACGTGGACAAGCCGGCTTACGAGGATGCGGTAAGACAGGACGGCGGTGTTCAGGAGAAAGGATATACCGAAGCGGACAACCGCAAGTTGCGCACCCGGTTCAACGATTTCCTGCTGAAAATGCGGGACAACCTCGTCCCCGTGCGTTCGGACGGCTGCGGATTACCCCATTACGAGACGGACAAGGATGCGGTCTATATGCCGCGTCAAAAGGACTTTGAGCATTACCACGACTATGTGCAGGAAACCTTGCGGCAGATTGTGAGTGCCACAGGACACCAACAGCGGCTTGCCCGTGAGGGCATGGTCATGAAGAACGGCGTGGCCCCGTCGGAGGATGCGGTAAAATATGAACGGCTGATTGTGGAACTGGCTTCGGGAATCAAGATGCTGGAACTGGGGCTGCCTGCGCGTCTGTCCGATGAAAGTCTGAAGACGGTGGATTACTGGTGTCGGGAGTTCAAGGAGAATCCTTGCATGATGGATGCACTCGAAAGCGACGTGAACAATGCGCTTGACGTTATCCGCAAGGCGGAACGGGGCGAGAAAATAGAGTACGCCACCCTGCGCAACAGGCGGCAGACCACGACCATGCAGGAGCAGATGCCCAAGCATTACTTCGTGGCGAACGAAATCCGCCAACACCCGGACAAGGCGGCGAAAAGTATTGTCCTCGTTATTGACCGGGAAGCGAAATCGGCGGATGTCATTTTGCCGGCTGGGGCTTCGACCGAAGTGAACAACGAGATTCCCGGCATGAACAAGGGGCGTATCGAACGTGCCTTGAATAAGGAGGGCATCGAACAGGTACGCTTCTATAATACCGACGGTGCGCTGGGCTACAGACCTGACGACAGCTATTTCAACGAGAAACTGGTGACATTGGCCAGGCTAAGGAACTACACATTGGAAAGGCTTTCCACACTGGACGTGTCGGATGCGGTCAGGCGGGCGAACGAGGTCGGGTTCGATGCCGTACAGATGATTCAGGATGACAAGAACCGATGGGCACTCTATATCAAGCCGGAGAACAAGGAGGGGTACAGTGTCTATCCCGACAAGGAGGATGTGAACCGCTTTTTCTCCACGCTCAAGCAGGCGATGGACAACATCGACAAGGTACGCATGGAGCTGGCGCACAAATATTATACACTGGCGGAAGTCAAGCCTGACCTGAAAGTGGATTTGTTCAGCAGCGAGACGCCGGAGATTGACCTGAACCGTATTCAGCGTGTGTCTGTCTTCAAGACCAGGCAGGACGGCATTCAGTGCGTGGCGACCATCGACGGGCAAAAATTGCAGCCCCGGAGCGTCACGCCGCAACAATGGCAACGGATGTGGGTGGCGGAAGACCGTGAAGGCTACAAGCGGCATCTGGCGGCCACGCTGTTTGCCGATGTGCTGCAAAAGGGGCAATCCGTCGGGGAACAGAAGCAGGAAGAACAGGTGCGGCAACAGAACGAGGCGGTGGCAAAGAACCGGCCGGAAGCGAAAAATGATGAAAATGTTTCCCCACAACGGCAGTTTTGGGACAAGGTCAAGGAAAAGTACCCCGATGCCTTGCACCTGATCCGTACCGGAGAGGTGTATCGGCTCTATGACGAGGACGCCGTAAAGAGTGCGAAAATACTGGGTATCGGACTGAATGAGTATGCGGGGAACCGGGAACGGGGCTTCACATCTTATGCGGAGTTCCCGATGAATCAGCTTGACAGCTACCTGCCGAAACTTGTCCGTGCCGGTGAGCGGGTTGCTATCAGTGACATGGAGGCGCAAGAGAAGCAGCAGGCCGAACAGGAAACGCACAGTGGTATTCACAGATAAGGAGGAAGATTATGGGCAAGAATCAGGAATATGCACAACAGTACGCGGAGTATGCGATGGAACAGATGCGCAGGTATGGCATTCCGGCTTCCGTCACATTGGCGCAAGGCATACTGGAAAGCAGCAACGGACAAAGCCGTCTGGCAAGAAACGAGAACAACCATTTCGGTATCAAGGCAACCCCCTCGTGGATTGCCGGGGGCGGCAGGTACGGAACCTATACGGACGACAAGCCGAATGAAAAGTTCTGCAGCTATGACAGCGTGGGTGATTCATACGAGCATCACTCCCGCTTTTTGAAGGAGAACAGCCGCTATGCCAGTTGCTTCAAGCTCTCCCCGGACGATTACAAGGGCTGGGCACAAAGTATTGAGAAAGCCGGTTACGCCACAGGAGGCAAGTATGCCGAGAACCTGCAAAGAATCATCGAACAGAACGGCTTGCAGCAGTATGACAGGCAGGTGATGCAGGAGATGGCGGCACAGGGCAGGCAGTTCGGGGTGGAACACAATCCGCTCCAAACATCCGAGGGTGCGGAACATGGAACGGGGTATTCGTTTCCGGTGGAACGGGAGGAATTTCTATTCGTCACCTCGCCGTTCGGAACACGGCAAGACCCGATGGACGGCACAAAGCAGCAGATGCACAAGGGGGTGGATATCCGTTGTAAAGGCGACGCGGTACTGGCTACGGAAAACGGCGGCAAGGTCGTGGCGGTAAACCAAAACAGGAACACGCCCGGCGGCAGGTCGCTGACGGTGGAATATGCCCGGACGGACGGCAGCAAGGTACAATGTACCTATATGCACCTCAAGGAGATTTCCGTCAAGGTCGGCGATACGGTACAGGCCGGCGATACGGTACAGGCCGGCGGACGGCTCGGCACATCGGGCAATACGGGGACACGGACGACCGGGGAGCATCTGCATTTCGGTGTGAAGAATATCTATGCCGACGGAACGATGCGGGACATAGACCCTGCGGCGTATCTGGCTGAAATCGCACAGAAAGGACATATCAAGCTGCAAATGCTGCACAACGGTAATGACCTGCTCGCCAAATACAAGGTGGCGGAAGAGACCGTGCCTGAAAAGAACCTTTCGCCTGACGGATGGATGAAGAAGCTCCTTTCGTCGGAGGACAGCGGTGTGGGAATGTCGGGTTGCAACGACCCGATTGTGGAGATGGCGATGACCGCTTTCGCCTCCCTGATGCTGCTGGCCACACAGATTGACAACCGGAACGAAGAGGAACAGAAGGCGGCCATATCTGCTATGATGGATCTTCGTGCCATTGACCTGAAGCCGTTGTTGCCGAATATGAAGAACTGCGACCTGACTATCGGCGAGAACGGCAAGGCTGTCTTGAATGCGGACAATGGCGAACTGCGTGTCTCACGGGAGCTGACCGCTTCCGAGCTGAGCCGGTTGTCTGCCACGTTGAACAACGGCACACTCACGGAAGAGGCCAAGCGGATGCGTGTAACCGGTATGCTGAATACGGTTATCCTGTCGGAAGCGGCCTCTCAGAATTTCGAGCAAGGGATGTCCCGGCAACAGGGACAGACGGAAAACCTGCGAAGATAAAAGCATGGCGATATGATAAAATGCGTGATGATACAGCTATGCAAGTGTCTGGCGGGAGTTTCCATCCTTGCTTTGCACGTCCGGTTCTGCTACCTGCTGTTGGGGTGGATCGGGACGTTCGTTGTCGTGGGCGTGCAATTAGTCATCGCCGGATGGATTGTCTGGGCGATGATACGCGCACCTGACTGACTGTACCCTCCAACAGTTCAACATCAATCAACCCATGTATCACTTGTCGGATGATCCATGTATCATTAAAGACAGAAAAACAAATGATTAAATGTAATGTTACGGTATGCGGCGTTATCGGCCGCGATGCGTCGGTTCGCAAGAACAAAGAAGATAAAGAGTTTCTGGCATTTCCACTCCGGGTACAGATTCCGGCGACTGGTGGCCAGCACACTATCGAGGTGGATGTCCGCAGGGAGGGCAACCAGGAAGAAGCCGCCGGTTATCGGAACGGCTCCCGTGTGGAAGTGAGGGGTACGATGTATCTCAAACGTCGGGGCGACAAGCTCTATTTCAACCTGTTCGCCGATGAAATCTGCCATGCCGCTACGGATAATGCGGATTCCGTCAAGGGCGAACTGGTGTTTCGTGGCAAGACCGGCCAGAACATCGAAGAAAAAAGGGATAAGAAAGACCAGCCGTACACGGTATTCTCGGCGTTCAGCGCGGAGAAGGTCGATGACGGCTTCGAGTACCAGTGGGTGCGCTTCTTCTGTTTCGGCAAGGAGCGCGATGAGTGGCTGCAGCCGGGTGTAAAGGTGGATGCCAGAGGTGAAATGAACCTGTCGGCGCACAACGGGAAGGTCAACCTCTCCTGCAAGGTGGAGGAACTGGCGCAATATGTGGCGGATTCGTCTAACTATAATCAGTAAGGGTTATGGCCGGTTACAGAAAAAGAAATGCCGACGGGCCGAACAGCGAGGACAAGGCACTCGACCTGTTCGCCGAAATGATGATCGAGAAAATCGAGGGCATCCACAAGGACTGGAAAAAGCCTTGGTTTACGGAGGGTGCGTTGCAGTGGCCCCGCAACCTTCACGGGCGCGAGTACAACGGGATGAATGCCTTTATGTTGCTCCTTCACTGTGAGAAAGAGGGGTACAAGATTCCCCGTTTCTGTACGTTCGACTGTGTGCAGCGGCTCAACAAGCCCGGCAAGGATGGGGAGGAACTGCCCCGTGTCTCCGTGCTTCGTGGCGAGAAGTCCTTTCCGGTCATGCTCACCACGTTCACTTGCATCCATAAGGAAACCAGGGAGAAAATCAAGTATGACGATTACAAGAAGTTGTCCGATGAAGAAAAGAATCAGTACAATGTCTATCCGAAGATGCAGGTGTTCCGTGTCTTCAATGTCGCGCAGACCAATTTGCAGGAAGCGAGGCCGGAGCTATGGGAAAAGCTGGAGCGGGAAAACTCGCGTCCGGCCATTGAGAACGGCGAGCATTTCAGTTTCGCACCTGTCGATACGATGATACGGGACAATCTGTGGATTTGCCCGATTACACCGCAATATCAGGATAAAGCCTACTATTCAATCTCGAACAATGAAATCATCGTGCCGGAAAAGGAACAATTCAAATCGGGAGAGTCGTTCTATGGGACGCTGTTCCACGAAATGACACACTCGACCGGTGCGGAGGGTGTTCTCGACCGATTCAAGCCGACTGCCTTCGGTTCCCCGGAGTATGCCCGTGAGGAACTGGTGGCGGAATTGGGCAGCGCATTGGTCGCACAGCGTTATGGCATGACCAAGCATATCAAGGAGGACAGTTGCGCGTATCTCAAAAGTTGGCTTGATGAGCTGAAGGAATCGCCGCAGTTCATTAAGACGACGCTTCTGGATGTAAAGAAAGCGACTTCAATGATTACCCAAAGGGTGGATAAGATAGCGCAGGAGTTGGAACAGAATGTCGGTGAGAAGCAGGAGAATGGAGTGGCGGCAAAGGAGAAGATTTATTATTCCTCTGTCGTTTATCTCCAGTCCTCGGATGATACGAGGCAGCTTGACGAACTTAGGGACAAAGGTGATTATGAGGGGTTGCTTACGCTTGCCAAGGAGTATTATGACGGCAACGGTATCAACGAGAAATATACTTATCCGTCGGCTACGAACAACAAGGGTGACAGCCTTATTGTCGATGACGGGAATTTTGCTGTCGTGTACAACGGGAGTGTCGGGGGAACCTACGAGGTGATGTTGAAATTCACGGAGCAGGAAATCCGAGACCATATCCGGCGTTACGGTGTCGATATTGCCGGAGAGACGATAAAAGAGGTTGCCAGGGAGATGGCGGTGGAACAGTTCTCCGCTTTGGCGCATCAAAAGATTCCGACCTTCGAGATGCCGAACGGCGACGTGCTGTATGTCGAATATAACAAGGAATCCGATACGCTTGATGTCGGGCAGCCCACCAATGCCGGGCTGGTCGCGCAGCATCGTTTCCCTTACGACCACAATATCGGGTTGGATGCTAACTTGCAAGCCGTGAACGAGAAGCTGAACGAACTGGAAGAGTATCGGGCAGAACTACAAGAGGCTGAATACGGTGGCGGTATGCGCCGGTAAGGAAAACAAGAAAAGATGCGGAACCGGTTGGCTCCGCATCTTTTCTTGTTTTCGTTTTTTTATTCTTTCAGTAAATCATCCATCATGGACTGCAAATTTGCCATGTCACAATATTGGTTATATCCTCCTCTGTAGTCTTTTGCGTGTTGGGCTGTCCGTATCAGAAACGAATCAAGTTCAACTCTTACGCCGCCGCCCATTCGGGCCAACGTGGAAGAGTGCCTGATGTAAACGAACTTGCCGTTGCGCTCGATGAAACATGAGGTATCATAATGTCCTTTTAAGTTGGATGCCACCTGTGCACCGACCGCCGTTGCATATTTGGAAATCTCACGTACCAATGCTGTCTGGAAACTGCGATACTCTTTTGAAACATAGCCTCCTGCATCTGCAAGGATAGCGTTCTGCCATTTGGTATAAAAATTCTGTGCCATATTGATATTTATTATTATTCGTTCCACAAATAACTTTTCCACTTCTCGCCGTCAATGGTCAGTTTGCCCATTTCCCAATCGTATTCCACTTCCGGTATATTGGTATAAGGGAAATTAACGGTATAGCCTATCTGTCCGTATGAGCAATGCAGAGGGGTAACACAAATCTCCCACCCGAAGTAAAGTTGTGGCGTGCAGTATTTTTGCCAGTTGAAACGACCTGCGGCAATATTGCCGCAAAGTCGTTTGAGTATGCCGGTTGTTGTCATTCCGCACCTCCTTTGCTTAGGATAGTAAGCTGTCCGGGACGGTCTGGAAACCAATAGGCATCACTGTCGATATATACGCATCTACCGCCATTCCACGGCTTTCTGAAAGCTAATACTTCTTTGGGGCCAAACACCACCCCATAGTCGTTTGTAAACGCCACCATATCGCCTACAGCCAAACCGCTGTCTGTTTCCATGACTTCGGACAACCGGCTGAAAAACTCCATGCCCTCGGCTTCACGCTCTTTCTTCCAGCGCAGAAATTCCTCTTTGTGGCTTCTCGATGAGCCAATGGGTGATAGCTCCGATGCCAAAACTTCAATCTCAGAAGAACCTGTTGCGACTAAAATAATACTGTCGCTATCCACTTTTTCGGGAGTTGAGATAATTCGACATTCTACATCGTTATCGGCAGTGTGCCGATAAAGGAGGTTGCCTTGCTTGATGAAATCGTACTTGTTCATTGTCTTTTGATTTAGTGATTTTTTTTATTTCCCTTTTCTTGAAGTCTTCTGACTTCGCCCAAAGAGGTTGTTTTCATGTGCGTTCCAAACGGGGGATACAAGAACGACGGACAAGGAACCTGCGATGAAATTTTATGAAATACCGTTATCTCCGATTACGGAAAGTTGTCGTCAAATTTTATTTCAGGTAGCGATAGCGGTACTTGAACCATGTTCGTCCACCGTACCTTTGCACACGAAAACAGATCTGCGGCGTATGTCGGGGCTGTGAAGGGATTATACCCTTAAAACAGGAATATACCGGCAGGGAAGCCGATGGCGGAAACTCGGCAGAGTATGTTATAAAAGTAATCGGGGAGCCTGTGCAAAAAAGAGAGCAACCACCCGCTTTTGAGGCGGGTGATTGCCAATGTTTCGGACAATCATCAGAAGTGATAATCAACAACTCCTCCGATGTAGAGTATCGTTCCCGGTTCAAGCCTACAAACAAACTCCATAAACGCAAAGGACTGTTCGGCAAAAGACTGGCAGCCGTCGCCATCCAAATAGAAATGATAGGCGACATCCAACGGATTTTCTACTGCCTGTTTGAGATAATAGGTCGAACCCCATTCCAACATATTATCTACCGTAAGAGCATCCGCTCTCTTTTTGATATTGGCGACATACTCCTCTTTCCATTGCTCTATTCCACCATTATAGCGCATGGTGTCATCGGATATAAGCTCGAACATTCCGTTGGGTAAGGCATGATTGACCAAATTGGCAATATCCTCTTTACGGTTTTCCTCGTCTATTTCTGAACAATAGTCATAGAAGCTCCCGTCTCCTTGCTGGAGTGTGTCCTCATTCAGATAGTTTTCTTTGTCTATCGGCTCCGTTGAAATTTGAAAAATCCTGCTGTGCATAATTGTAAATTTTAGATTGTCAAACATTTTCTTGTTTCCCTTTTCTTGAAGCTCTTCGGCTTCTCGTCGGGGAATGATTTTTATGCAGGACTGACAGCGGAAAAAGGACGGATAAGGCAAGTAAACAGTGTACGGGATGGAACGGAATACCCAACCGCCGAGTGCAAGGGCAAAACCCGGCTCGACCGGCTTTGTTCTGCAACGAGACGGGGGCTAAAAGCCCATCTTCGATTTGCGGAAGGCTGCCGTGAAGAATATCCGGGAACCGTTAGCGAAAGCGGTACTTGACGACCGGACGCACGCTGTACCTTTGCATAGAAAACCTCTCCGAAGAGAATTGCTGACGTGAGATGAGAAAAAGCCATAATTGAGAAATGTTATTATTCATAAAGGGGAAGGACTATTCATAGTTGTTATAAATGTTTAGTTGGCATGAAAATACAATTCGCACTATAAAATAATCTTTTCTTGAAATAAAAATTAGGGAAAAAGAAACGAGATTAAAAAATAACCATTAACTTTGCACCAGTCAAGTTTCCAATCGAAGCGTCGAATGGAATTAAAAGGGAATCCCGGTGAAAATCCGGAGCTGTACTCGCAGCTGTAAGTCCTATTAAAGTTTATCGCACTCTTTGCCACTGGTGAAAGCTGGGAAGGCGCGATAAGCGGGATGAGCCAGAAGACCTGCTTGATGAGATATGATTTAGTGACCACGGGATAATTGGCATTAGATTAAAATGAACAGAGGCTCGTCCAAAGACACCTAATATTCTTTTTGATAACCGATTTCTCATTCGTTGCAAATCTATCGCAAGGAAAACGAATGTGTAATTAAACTTTTTTGTTTAACTTTTAATAATTGAGTTATGAAAAAGAATCTTAAATTCTTGGCAATGGCTGTTGTAGCAATGGCCGCCGCAGTGTTCACAGGATGTTCGTCCGATGATGACTTCCTTGCTCCGTATGAGGAGAGTGCGATTCAAACCCGCGCGATAAGTTCTACCAATGCGCTTATCAATTTTGATAACGTACCTTCCAGCGTAATGGCTTCTGACCAGTATGGAAACAATCTCTATTCTGCCACGGCCAACGGCAAGCAGGTAACGACCGGCTACATCACTCAAATCGGGCAAACCGGTACGTACATTCAGTTCCCGATTAACTATTTGGAACAAGAATGGGTAAGCGGACAGCCTTGGGAATATGAGTTTTGGAATGGTGGTTTTGCCATCTCTAATTTCCATAATCTGACACAGGGTGATTATGAGAATCAATGTAGCGTTTATGATAAGAATGGCGGTCATAGCGGTAAAAATTTTGCCGTTGCTTTCGGTTATAGCGATTCATACAATGATGCGGGAGCAACCTATGACAAGTGCGCCAAGATTTACTTGACCAATGCAACCGGATATAAAGTCGAAATTCCAAAGAAGCCAGTTAAGGGTACACCGAAATATGGCAAATTCAACAGTGTATGGGTCTGCAATACAACTTATACCTACTTGGTCATGAAGGATGGCAACTCGTTTACACAAGGCTCTTTGTCGGCACAAAAAGGATGGTTTAAGGTGGTATTTGTTGCGTTGGATGCGACGGGTAAACCTACAGGTAAGGAAGTAGAATACTATTTGGCAAACTTCGATTCCAGTAAGGATGCAGAATCAGGCTTGGCCAATCAAATCCGTACTGGTTGGAGCCAAGTGGACTTAAGCGGTTTAGGTGACAGCGTATGTACTGTAGCTATCAATTTTAAAGGAAGCGATTCAAGCGCATACGGATTGAACACTCCTGCTTACGTTGCCATAGACGATATTGATGTAACCGTAAACGAATAACATGAATTTGGGGCAAATGCTTTTTAACGACAAATGCTAAGTATTTGCCCCTTTTTATTATATCCCAATGGAGATTGAAATTAAATACTTTCTTCAAGGGAATTTCAGCGTTAAAATTATAAATATAATGAAGAAGTATTTGCTTTTATTTTCCTTGACGATATTTCTATTTGCATGCAACAAAGACGAAGAAATATCGCAGGACGTGACCGTGCCTCCTGTCATTGAATTGGACAGCGAAGACGGAATCTATGTTGTAAAGATAGGAAAAGAGGTCGTTATTGAGCCGACCTATCAGAATGTCGATTACGCCGTTTATTCATGGAAATGCAACGGTCGTATCATTTCCGATGAGCCTCAATTGAAATACATTTTCAACGAATGCGGTTCGTATTACGTTACCCTGCGTGTGGATACGAGGGATGCCAGCACAGAGGAAGAAATTCGTGTGGATGTCAATGAATTGGCTCCGCCCGTCATTTCATTGGTAACCCCCTCTATAGGGCTTAAAGTTGTCGCAGGACGTGAATATATCCTTACTCCCGACATTCAAAATGCAGAAGGAGCTACTTATTTGTGGACTCTTAACGGGAACGAAGTCGGAACTGAAAATACTTATACATTCAAGCAAGATGAGTTGGGAACTTATGAACTGACTTTAACTGTAGCGAATGAAGACGGACAATCAGAGAAGACAGTTTCTATTGAGGTTGTCGATAAACTTCCAATTGAAATCGTAGTTCCGTCATCTTTATATTTCACCGAGGATAATACCAAATACGTAGAATTAGGACGTACTTTGTTTGTCCGCCCCTTTGTATCAATAAGTGCCGAGCCTTCTTATCAATGGATTTTGGACGGGCAACCGATTGAGGGAGCCAATTCCTTGGTTTACGGTTTCAAACCCTCTAAAACCGGAGAACACACGCTTACTTTTACCGTGAAATACGATAATCAAATAACAAAAGCAACCCTCACTCGTAATATTGCTGTTTCCGGTGTCGATGAAGTCAGTGTCAATATTCCGGTGAAATGTTGTGAAGCGGCCGGAAAAAGACCTTTTGCTGCCGGAAATTCCATTTACAGCAATAAAGTATATGAATTTGTTCCGGCTCCGGGACAATTCGTAAACGAAACGAATACAGCAGGTTTCAATGGGGAAAGCACGCACGAAGCAGCCTGTGCTTACGCACAAAAACGTCTTGATAATGAACAATATGTTTCTCTTGGAGGTTGGGGAGGATATATCGTAGTAGGATTCGACCACAGTATCGAAAACAAAGGCGGTTATGATTTTTCCATCAAAGGAAATGCCTTTGATTCGTCAAATGAACCGGGCATTGTATGGGTAATGCAAGATGTCAATGGAGACGGCTTGCCCAACGATGAATGGTATGAACTGAAGGGTTCTGAATATGGAAAACCCGAAACCATTCAGGACTATGCCGTAACTTATTTCCGTCCCGGTCCCAACATGGATACTCAATGGCAGGACAACAAGGGAAATAAAGGAGCGATTGACCGTCTCGGCAACTATCACCCGCAAGAGTTTTATTATCCTTTGTGGATTGAAGCGGATTCCTATACGTTATACGGCACATGCCTGAAAGCACGTACCGAACAAAGCCCGTCGACAGGCATGTGGTCCAATAATCCGTTCGGGTGGGGATATGCCGATAATATTGGTGATGATATGCCCAATAAAGACAATCCTAACGCGGGAGCACTTGGAAACTATTTTAAGATTTCCGATGCGCTCAATATCGACGGTACACCTGCAAACCTTTCCCATATCGACTTTATCAAGGTGCAGACCGGAGTCAATGTAAAAGCCGGATGGTTAGGGGAAAATTCCACGGAAGTTTTCAAGTTCTGTGATGAAAACAACAATAACGACAAATAAAATTCATTATGAACAAAATATATCATTTCATCCTATTCTGTTTCGCTACGCTCTGCCTTGCTGCATGTAGTGATGACGACCCTGAAGTAAGCGGAATAGACGGCAAGGATCACTTCATCTCCGAGTTTGCTCTAACTGTAGATGGCATTACCTATCAAGCCATGATAGTCGGGGACAAGATTACAGTTGAGATACCTTATAATACCAGTCTGAAAGGGGCTACCGTAGAGTATGCCCTTTGCGAGGGAGCCTCTATTAACCCGAATCCATCGACCATAGAGGATTGGGAGAATGAATGGAAATTCGTAGTCACCTCCAGAATGCAGGAGAGCAAAGTATATTCCTATACTTATCAATATGCAGACATCGAACAGAGCGGCAGCGTGGTACTTGCCACGCAATCCGAGGTGGATAATTTTGCCAAGACAGGAATAAACAAAATCGAAGGCAGCCTGACCATCGGAACGGCAGACGGAGAAGAAATCACCAATCTGGACGGACTTGCCAACCTGAAACAAATCAGTAACTCCCTTGTCATCAATCCGTCTTACAAAGGAACGGATTTGACGGGGTTGGATAATCTGGAACAACTCGGAAGTTTCAAATTAGGATCGACAACTTCTACCAGTAAAAACATAACGCTCAAAACGGTTAATCTGCCCTCTTTGCTTGGAGTGACCGGCGATTTTGTCGTTAACAGTTCTGTCATTGAAAAAATATCCATACCCAAAGTCGAGTTCATTGGTGAGGATATGTATATAACCTCCGATGCTTTGCTTGATTTGGATGCAAATGCCGTTGAATCTGTCGGAGCTTCCTTAATTGTCAAAGGTTCGGTAGCACAAAAAGAATCAGCGACAACCGAAGCCATTGTTTTCTCAGCGCTCAAACGGGTCGGGAATGAACTTACAGTCCAATATTTTCCCAAACTGCAAGGAATTTATCTACCGGCATTGGAAAGTGTGGCCGGTACTGCCTCATTCTCCGATATGTCCTCCATCGGAAGTCTTGCAATGACCGAATTACATTCGGTTGGAGGACTGACTATAAAAAATTGCAAAGAGATTTCCATTGTTGAACTTCCCGGTCTTATTTCCTGCGGAGAGACCAGTGTGGATGCGAATAAAGTCAATAAGTTTAATATATCTTCTTTGAAAGATGTACTCGGTGATATGACTTTAAGTAATCTGCTCATAGAAGAACTGGATTTGTCCCAGATAAATTTTAACGGAAATACACTTACCCTACAATGTAAGCAACTAAATAAAATCGTAGGTTCGGAAACATTTAACGGTAGCCTTCTTCTGCTTCCTAAAAATTCTCGATTGACCGAATTGACTCTTGAGGGAATCTCAAATATAGAGGGCGACTTCCAATGCAAAGATTATTTTTATGTAAAAGAATTTGTTATGCCATTTATTCGTGTGGCAGGAAATATGACTATTGCATTGAATTCGGGAAGTGTTGATACGGGTGCGGAAATTGAATTTCCTAAATTGCAGGAAATAGGAGGTACTTTAACATTAGAAAATAATACGAATGCAAATAATATTACCTTCCCGTCATTGAAAAAAATTCTCGGTTCATGTTCGGTTACGACTGATTATCTTAAGAATGATATTGAGTTTACCAGTTTGGAAAGCATTGGGACGGATGGAGCAAATACACAAATTGAGTTTAAGATTGATGTTACTAATATTTTATGTCCCAAATTAAAAACGATAAACGGACTGTTTAATATTGTAACATCTACTGTTGTATGGGGTATGACGGCTGATGAGGTGTCTTATCCTACCGTTGAATCAATATCCGAAAATCTTTCAATAACATGCCCGTATTCTGATTTTGGTTCTAATGGTATTTTGTCCATTGATTTTTCAGGTCTCAAATCAGTAAAAGGGATTAGTATAAGCGGGCAAGGAGATGTTAGCGATTTCAGTTCTTTCAAATACCTGTTTGAAAACAATGTTCTAACAGGAGAATCTCAATGGTCTGTCAGAGAATGTGCTTATAACCCCACATACCAAGATATGAAAGACGGGAAGTACAAGCCTGCCGAATAGATAACCAAACAATAAGTTTTCTGCCAATCCTCGGTATGCTTACCGTAAGGTAAGACTACCGGGGATTAACTATAAAAATAACGGTATGACCTATCACCAATTGAAATATCTGCTATGGAGCGTAGTTGTCGGAGTGACACTATCCTTGACATCCTGCATGAAGTGGGACTACGGCGATGCCGTAGAAGACTTCAATGCCACGGGAGCCGGACTGTTCATCACCAACGAGGGCAACTTCCAGTACGGCAATGCTACCTTGTCCTATTACGACCCTGCGACCAAACAGGTACAGAACGAAATCTTCTTCCGTGCCAACGGCATGAAACTCGGCGACGTGGCGCAGTCGATGACCATCTACGACAACAAGGGCTGGGTCGTGGTGAACAACTCCCACGTGATTTTCGCCATCGACCTGAACACCTTCAAGGAGGTGGGACGCATCGAGAACCTGACCTCGCCGCGCTACATTCATTTCCTAAGCGACGAAAAAGCCTACGTCACCCAACTGTGGGACAACCGCATCTTCATCATCAACCCGAAGAAATATGAAATTACCGGCTACATTCAAGTGCCGGACATGACGATGGAAAGCGGCTCGACGGAGCAGATGGTGCAGTACGGCAAATACGTCTATTGCAACTGCTGGTCGTATCAGAACCGCATCATCAAAATCGACACCGAAACCGACCAAGTGGTCGATGAACTGAAGGTCGGCATACAACCGACATCGCTGGTCATGGACAAGTACAACAAGATGTGGACGGTGACCGACGGCGGTTACGAAGGCAGCCCCTACGGTTACGAAGCCCCGTCGCTCTACCGCATCGACGCCGAGACATTCACGGTGGAGAAGCAGTTCAAGTTCAAGTTGGGCGACTGGCCCTCGGAGGTACAGCTCAATGGCGACAGGGACAAACTCTACTGGATCAACAAGGCCATTTGGAGCATGGACGTGACAGCCAGCCATGTGCCGGTGCGTCCGTTCCTCGAATACAGCGGCACGATTTATTACGGACTGACGGTAAACCCCGCCAACGGGGAAGTATACATCGCCGATGCCATCGACTACCAGCAGCAGGGCATGATTTACCGCTACTCGCCCGAAGGGAAATTGATAGATGAATTTTATGTCGGGATTATCCCCGGTGCATTTTGTTGGAAATAAGAAAGGAGGCAATATGAAAAGACTATATCTGTTCTTCGCTTTGGCAGCATGTCTCCCCACGACACTCTTCGCGCAGCAGACGGAAAGCAAAAAGCGGTCGGACTGGCATCTTACCATACCGGAAGTCACGGTCATCGGACATCGGCCGATGAAAGAAATCGGTGTGCAGAAGACGAAGTTCGATTCACTCGCACTGAAAGAGAACATCGCCCTCTCGATGGCCGACATCCTGACGTTCAACTCGTCCGTATTCGTCAAGAGCTACGGACGCGCCACGCTCTCGACCGTCGCGTTCCGAGGAACGTCGCCTTCACACACGCAAGTGACATGGAACGGCATGCGCATCAACAACCCCATGCTCGGCATGACAGACTTCTCCACCATTCCGTCCTACTTCATAGACAACGCATCGCTGCTGCACGGTACTTCATCGGTGAACGAGACTGGCGGTGGACTGGGCGGTCTGGTTAAGCTTGGTACCACCCCCACCGTTGCCGAAGGGTTCAACGCCCAGTACGTGCAGGGCATCGGATCGTTCCGGACATTCGACGAGTTCGCCCGCTTCACCTACGGAAGCGAGCGGTGGCACATCTCCACCCGTGCGGTCTATTCTTCCTCGCCCAACGATTACAAGTACACCAACCACGACAAGAAGATAAACATCTACGACGAGGACAAGAACATCATCGGGCAGTATCACCCTAAAGAGCGCAACCGCTCCGGGGCGTTCAAGGACCTGCACCTGCTTCAAGAGGTCTATTACAACACCCGCAAAGGCGACAAATTAGGCCTGAACGCATGGTATATCAACTCCAACCGGGAACTTCCGATGTTGACGACCGACTACGGAGATGCAACCGACTTCGAGAACCGCCAGCGGGAACAGACTTTCCGCAGTGTCCTTTCGTGGGATCATATCAAAAGCAACTGGAAACTCGGCGTGAAAGGCGGTTACATACACACATGGATGGCCTACGACTACAAGCGTGAGGTCGCACCTGATAACTGGGCGTCGATGACCCGTTCCCGTAGCAAGGTAAATACGTTCTACGGGCAGGCTGAAGGTGAATACAGTCCGACAAAACGTTGGTTTTTCACCGCTAACGTATCGGCTCACCAGCATTTGGTACGCAGTGAGGACAAGAATATCATCTTGCAGGACGGAGGCAAAGCCATCGTGGGCTATGACAAAGGACGCGTGGAACTTTCCGGCTCCGTATCTGCCAAGTGGCAACCGATAGACCGGCTTGGCATGTCGGTTGTGTTGCGAGAAGAAATGTACGGTTCCGAGTGGGCTCCGCTTATACCGGCTTTTTTTATTGACGGCATCATTTCTCCGAAAGGGAATGTGATGCTCAAAGCTTCTGTTTCACGCAATTACCGTTTCCCGACGCTGAATGACCTCTATTTTCTGCCCGGTGGCAATCCCAATCTGAGAAACGAGCATGGTTTCAGCTACGATGCAGGTGTAAGTTTCGAGGTCGGCAAAGAAAATGTCTATAAGTTGAGCGGCGGCGTGAACTGGTTCGATTCCTACATCGACGATTGGATTATCTGGCTGCCCACCACCAAAGGCTTCTTTTCGCCCCGCAACGTGAAGAAGGTACACGCCTACGGCATCGAGGTCAAGGCGAACCTGGCCGTGCAGCCGGCAAAGGATTGGCTCATTGACCTGAACGGTTCCTATTCGTGGACACCCTCTATCAACGAGGGCGAGAAAATGTCACCTGCTGACCAGTCGGTGGGCAAACAGTTACCCTACGTGCCGGAGCATTCCGCCTCGCTGACAGGACGGTTGTCGTGGCGGTCGTGGGCGTTCCTTTACAAGTGGGCGTTCTACTCGGAGCGTTTCACCATGTCGAGCAACGACTATACGCTGACAGGACACCTGCCCGAATATTTCATGAGCAACGTCTCCTTGGAGAAAAACCTCTTTTTCAAACCGGTGGACGTGCAGTTGAAATTCGCCGTCAACAACCTTTTCAATGAAGATTACCTCTCGGTACTCTCGCGCCCCATGCCCGGCATCAACTTCGAGCTGTTCATCGGTATCACCCCGAAGTTCGGGAAAAACAAGAAAAAGTCCGTAAACACAAATTTGTAACGATATGAAAGCATTGAAAAATCTGAGCCTGATATTGCTGCTTGTACTGACATTCACAGGCTGCCATGATAAGAGTTCCAAACTTGCCGATTTCAACCGAGCGGTCTATACACCCGAATACGCTTCGGGGTTTGACATAAAAGGTGCAGACGGCAAAAAGAGCGTATTGGTTACCGTCACGAACCCTTGGCAGGGAGCTGACAGCATTACCACATACCTGTTCATCGCCCGTGACGGAGAAAGCGTACCCGAAGATTTCACCGGTCAGGTGCTCGGAAAAGATGCCGAGCGCATCATCTGCATGTCCTCTACCCATATCGCCATGCTCGACGCAATCGGTGAAACGGGACGCGTAGTCGGCGTGTCAGGCATCGACTACATCTCCAATCCCGACATTCAGGCACGGCGGGACAGCGTTGGAGATGTAGGCTACGAAGGGAATATCAACTACGAATTGCTGCTCTCGCTCGACCCTGACCTCGTGCTGCTCTACGGCGTGAACGGGGCAAGCTCGATGGAGGGCAAGCTCAAAGAACTGGATATTCCGTTCATGTACGTCGGCGATTACCTCGAAGAATCGCCGCTGGGCAAAGCCGAATGGCTGTTGGCACTTTCGGAGATCATCGGAAAACGGGCGGAGGGCGAAAAAGTATTCGCGGAAATCCCCGTCAGATACAATGTCCTGAGAAAGAAAGTAGCGGACAATGTTCTCGATGCCCCGTCGGTGATGCTCAACACCCCTTACGGCGACAGCTGGTTCATGCCCTCGACCGAAAGCTATGTCGCCCGAATGGTCAAAGATGCCGGAGGCGATTACATCTACAAAAAGAACACGGGCAATGCCTCGGTGCCCATAGACCTGGAGGAAGCCTACCTGCTGGCCTCGCAAGCCGATATGTGGCTGCATGTGGGTATGGCGAACACGCTCGACGAGCTGCGAGCCGCCTGCCCGAAGTTCATCGACACCCGCTGTTTCCGTGGTGGACAGGTCTATAACAACAACGCCCGCACCAATGCTGCTGGCGGCAACGACTACTATGAGTCTGCAGTCGTAAATCCCGACCTCGTGCTGCGAGACCTCGTGAAGATATTCCACCCCGAACTGGTCGAGGAAGATTTCGTCTATTACAAGCAACTGAAATAGATGCGCTCCCGTTCCGTCCTATTGTTTACCGCACTGGCTGCCCTCACCCTTTTCCTGTTTTTGCTGGATTTGGCGGTGGGGGCTGTCGCCGTACCGCTCGGTGATGTTTGGGCGGCCCTGACGGGCGGCGATTGTCCGCGAGCGACGGCGAAAATCATACTGAATATCCGACTGATTAAGGCGGTGGTCGCGTTGCTGGCCGGAGCCGCCCTGTCGGTCAGCGGACTCCAGATGCAAACCCTCTTCCGCAATCCGCTTGCCGGCCCCTACGTGCTCGGCATCAGTTCGGGCGCGAGCCTCGGCGTGGCACTCGTCGTACTCGCCGGTGTCGGCTCGTCGATAGGCATCGCTGGGGCGGCATGGCTCGGAGCGGCAATCGTGCTGGTCGTCATCGCCGCCGTCGGACACCGCATCAAGGATATCATGGTAATTCTGATTCTCGGCATGATGTTCTCGTCGGGAATCGGTGCGATTGTCCAAATATTGCAGTATGTTGCCAACGATGAATCCTTGAAAATGTTCGTCGTCTGGACGATGGGGTCGCTCGGCGATGTGACCTTCAACCAGCTTGCAGTGCTTATCCCGTCGATTGCCACCGGACTGTTGTTGGCGGTGGTGACGATCAAGCCGCTCAACCTGTTGCTGTTCGGCGAGGAGTATGCCGTGACGATGGGGCTGAACGTTCGTCGCTCACGCGGACTGCTGTTCCTCTCCACGACGTTGCTGGCCGGCACTGTGACCGCCTTTTGCGGTCCGATAGGTTTCATCGGGCTGGCCATGCCCCACGTCACGCGGATGCTGTTCCGCAACAGTGACCATCGGGTGCTCGTGCCGGGAACCGTTCTTTCGGGTGCTTCCGTGCTGCTGCTTTGCGACCTTGTTTCCAAACTGTTCACCCTGCCGATCAACGCCATCACCGCATTGCTGGGAATCCCCATTGTGGTGTGGGTGGTCTTGCGCAACAAATCCGTTACAGCATGATAGAGTTACACGATTTTTCCATAGGCTACGGCGAGCGAACTTTGCTCTGCGAGGTGGAAGCCACCATAGAAAAAGGCAAACTGACAGCCCTTATCGGGCGCAACGGCACGGGCAAATCGACGCTGCTCCGCGCCATCGCCGGACTGAACCGCCGTTATGCCGGTCGAATCCTGCTCGACGGGCATAACGCCGCCGATATGCGGGTTGCAGAGAGGGCAAGAACACTGGCATTCGTCACGACCGAGCGCACACGCATCGCCAACCTCAAATGCGAGGACGTCGTGGCTATCGGCCGCGCACCCTATACCAATTGGATAGGAAGGATGCAGAAGGCCGACACGGAGATCGTTATGCGGTCGCTCGCCTCGGTAGGCATGGAGGACTATGCGGAACGCACGATGGACAGGATGTCGGACGGCGAGTGCCAGCGCATCATGATTGCACGGGCATTGGCGCAGGATACGCCGATTATCCTACTTGACGAACCCACCTCGTTTCTCGATATGCCCAACCGCTACGAATTGTGTACGCTACTGGCACGGCTGGCGCATGAAGAAAACAAGTGCATCCTTTTTTCCACTCACGAGCTGGATATCGCCCTGTCGCTCACCGATGCGATAGCCCTTATCGACCCGCCCTGCCTGTCGTGCCTGCCGACCGAAGAGATGCGCCGGAGCGGTTGCATCGAACGGCTGTTCCGTAATAATTCCGTGACGTTCGATACCGCGACAGGTATGGTAAAAGCCCGATAAATAATGATCCGCATATGAAAACGCAGCAGGAACTTTGCGATATACTCGGTTTCATCGCCGAATATGCGACCTATCAACTCGGTTCGGGTGTGCACACCTCTCGGGTAATACGCAATGCGCAACGGATCGGCGAGGCGCTGGGTGTGGACGTTCAGTTATCGAGTTTCCAAAAGAGTACGATACTGACGGTGCTCGACACCGTAAGCGGCGAGTCCGCAACCCGTGTTGTGGCAATCCCGTCGCTCCCCATCAGTTTCGAGCGTAACTCCGATCTGAGTGCCCTGAGCTGGGACGCATTGGACGAGGGCCTCTCGCTCGACGAGATCCGCAGCCGTTACCGGACGCTGGTTGACAAACCGCGCATGGACCCAATCTTCACGCTCGTGGTCGTCGGGCTGGCCAACGCCTCATTCTGCAAGCTCTTCGGCGGCGACTGGACGGCCGTGGGCATCGTCTTCACGGCGACACTCGTGGGCTTCGCCGTCAAACAGCGCATGCAGGCCCACGCTGTCAATCACTTCCTCGTCTTCGCCTGCTCGGCTTTCGTCGCCTCGCTCTGCGCCACGGCAGCCTTGCGGTTCGACTGCACGGCCGAGATAGCGCTGGCAACAAGTCCGCTCTTCCTCGTGCCGGGCGTGCCGCTCATCAACGGGGTCATCGACATCATGGAAGGACACGTCCTCATGGGGGGCAGCCGGCTGGTTAACGCTCTGCTGCAGATTGTCTGCATCGCCGTCGGTTTGTCGGCCACTTTGTTAATGGTTAAAGATTCGCTGCTATGATCGTGACGGATATTCTGCTCGACGGCCTCTTCGCCGCTGTCGCCGCCATCGGATTCGGGGCCATCTCCGACCCGCCGATGCGGGCCTTTCCACGCATCGCCCTGCTTGCCGCCATAGGCCACGCCTTGCGTTTCACGCTGATACACTGTGCCGCACTGGATATCGCCACCGCATCGCTTTTCGCGGCCTTTGCAATCGGCATGGGCAGCCTGTGGCTCGGCCGCGGCGTCCGCTGCCCGATGACCTGCCTCTACATTCCGGCTCTGCTGCCGATGGTGCCGGGCATCTACGCCTACAAGACGGTCTTCTCGCTCATCATGTTCCTCCAGTCGCTCGATCGGGCCGACGAGGGTATGCGCTACATGCAACAGTTCTTTCTCAATGCCACCGTATCGCTGAGTGTCATTGCGCTGCTTGCCGCCGGTGCCACGCTGCCGATATTCATCTTCAAACGCCGGGCTTTCTCGATGACCCGACGCACACGAAAAAATAGTTAGGTTATGGAAATCTTTTGGAACACGATCGCGGCCTACAATGCCGCAACCTGGCCTGCGCAGATCGGTTTCACGCTCGTGGCGGCCATGCTGCTTGTGCTACTCTACCTCCGTCCGACGCCCGCAGTACGGATCGCCATGAAACTCTTCATGGCGTTTCTCAACTTCTGGATCGCCGGAGTCTATTACATGATCTATTGCCGTCCGCGCGAATATCACGGCATGCTGGCGCTTTTCTGGGCCATAATGGGTGGAATATGGATCTATGAGCTGCTGGTGAAGCACGCCTCGCTCGAACGCACCGGCCAGCACAACGCATTCGCTATCCTGCTCCTTGTCATGCCGTTGATATATCCACTCTGCTCGCTGGCGCTGGGCCACGAATTCCCCATAATGACCTCGCCCGTCATGCCCTGTTCGGTGGCGGTCTTCACCATCGGACTGATGCTCGCCTTCTCGGAGCGGGTCAATATCGTGCTGGCGATGTTCCTCTGCCACTGGGCACTCATCGGTCTGTCGAAAGTCTACTTCTTCGGCATCCCCGAAGACTACCTGCTGGCGTGCAGCACCATACCTGCACTCTACATCTTCTTTCGGGAGTATGTCCGAAGCAACGCCGACCGGCCGATGAAACCCTCGGCCCATGTGCTCGATGCGTTGCTCATTACGCTGTGCCTGGTCATCGGCATCTTCTTTACTTTCACGTTATTGCACCAGCTTGACCTATTCACTCGAATCATCTGATTTATATGCGCATGCTCAAACAAATATTTTACCGTTGCAATGGACTCGAGCCGATAAACCGGCACATCACTCGATATAGCCTTTATAGTCCTTTTCCCGGACAACCGGTTCTGTTGACCGAGGAGATGCGTCGGAGCGACTGCATTGAACGGCTCTTCCGAAATAATTGCGTGACGTTCGATATCATAACAGGTTTCATTAAAGTAAAGCAATGAAAAAAGGATATGTAACAGAGAATTTCACGGCAAATATAAGCGTGGACGAATACATTTCACGCTTCCGAGACGAAAAACGTTTTGTCGAATTTTGCAAACAATGCCCCAACTACGGTAATAGTTGGGGATGTCCGCCGTTCGATTTCGATACCGGAGAATTTCTGCGCCAATACAAGTATGCCTATCTTATAGCTACCAAAATTGTTCCTATCGAAAAAGGCATCCCGATAGACAAATCACAAGAGTTAATCAGGCCTGAACGAATCAGGGTAGAAAAAGAACTGTTGAAACTGGAACTCAGATTCGGAGGTCGGGCATTCGCCTATGTCGGCAAGTGTTTATATTGTCACGGTGCGGAATGTGCCCGCAAGTGCAACCGTCCTTGTCTGCATCCGGACAAAGTACGTCCCTCGCTTGAAGCATTCGGGTTCGATATAGCACGTACTCTCTCGGAACTTTTCGGGATAGAACTGCTCTGGGGAAAGAATGGAATTCTACCGGAATATCTTGTACTCGTAAGCGGATTTTTCCATAATTCGACAAAAAATATTATCAGTCATACGAATCGTAATCAGAATTCAGTAAACCTATAATCTTATTACTCTCATTGATAATGTCATGACAGCTATTTACCAGAAAGTCCCTGCAATCCGAATTATGGATTGAGGGACTTGATAACAATGAATGTAAGAACTAAAAGAACAGCTCTACTTTCGTATGCCTGTTGGCTTCGACCGGCACATGGTCGGCTATGCCCCCCCTGCTTACCTTGACGATGCGTTCGATTGGTATGCCACGCTTTTCTAATTCTGCAACGATATGATCCGCTCTCAATGTGCTTAATGAACCATTAAGCACGGGAGTTCCAGTCGAACTGTCGGCCGCACCAGTTACTTTCACGGATAATCCGTATTTCTTGGCCACGCGAGCCAGTTCATCAAGGTTAAGCATTTGGGAAGCATCCGTCAGGTGCGCCGTGTTGAGATTGAAAAAGAAATAGACAGGCGACCCGATGCAATTTCCGGCTTGTATGAGTTCCGTCCTTTCAGAGACGATTATGCCCCGTTTTTCGGAATCATCTCCGTTGTTGCCATATACAATACTTGCAGAATCAAGTGGCGATATTCCATCCCAATGCCGGTTTTTCAATCTTGCCCGAAGTGAGTTCAATCCGCTGTAATTATTTCTGGGATAACCTTGACGGCGGTCGGTCTCATCGTCATTAACCAGATGACCGTACTTGTCAAGCAAGCCTTCTATTTCCAGAATTTTCTGCAATTCTGCGAGCGTCCGTCGGTTGCGGTCGTACCAGTCTTTATAACGCTTGTTTTCTCCGGACAAGACATTGGCATAATCCACGAGCCACTCATTCTGACGAATGTAAGATGTCGCATCAACCGCGCGTTTCCAACCGACCTTTCCGAGATGAAACGTGAAACCGGCGGTCAGCGATACCATGTGGTCGCCGAGGCGGTTCGGGCGTCCGTAACCATCGAAGTCCTGAAAGGTGGTCGTGCCGGAGAGTTCCAATATGGCACTTACTCGTTTGGATATCCGATATTCTCCCTGTACGCCATACGAAACGGCAAAGGGATTATTCCCGTTAGAGGCGTTGTGCAGCAGGCCGACACCGGCAAAGGGAGCAAGATTCCAGCGTACCTGTTCTTGCCGGGCATATCTGCGGCCAAGGACATTCCACAGCAGATCCGCATGGATATGGTGGTAGTCCTGATTGGACAATGTGCCATCTTTGAACTGCACACCGCTGTAATTGATACGTGCGCCGACGGACGGAGTGAACCATTTTCCGACTGCGAAGCTGTACGAGGGTTTCAAGCGTCCGAAGAGGTCTTCGCAGCCGAGAGGTGTGCCGAGAAAGGCGGACGTACCCCCGGCAATGCTGACAAACCAGTTGCCAGTCCGGGATGCCGGAAGTACCACTCCATCAAGATAGACGGGCTGTATCGGTTGCAGTTTCTCCGAGACATCATAGTACGGTGTATGTTGTACAGTATCCACCTGTATGGGTCGTACACTTGCCTGTGCCTGCAACGTGCAAAGCACGGCCAATATAAAAAAGATTTGTTTCGTCATATTCCAATGATATTATTCGTTATACTTTTTGATTTGTAGTAAGGCGTATGCCACTTACCGTTTAGGTTTCTTGCCAATGGCCGGACGCATCATGCGGCTCGCCATCCTCATGCAGCGGAGTGCCCATGCACGGTTGTCCTCGTCCTCGTCGCGCCCCCATTTCAGGTCGCTGCCGCCACCTCCGCCGCCACGAGTTTCGGCAAAAGTGGTGGCATCATCGACCATACCGAGAAACAGCATCGTCGCGCAGTGCATCACGTCCGTACCTTGTTCCGCTATGGACTGGACGAGCGAGCCGTCGAACAGTTGCCGTTCCGCCACGTCCATCTGTGCCGATACGTTCTTATACTCGCCGACCACATTTTCCAGCAGGACATCCTTGAGCAACGTGTCCACTTTGGAATGTACATCATGGGAGTATTTGTAGGCTTCCTCCTTGAGTTCCCCGGTACGTTCCTCAATGGCATACATGTTCTCTTTCAGCTCGGCAAGCTGCCGGTCAGCCGTCTGCAATTTCTCCTGCTTGTCTGCCAGTTGCCAGTTGATTCCAGCCAGTTCTTTTTCCAGACTTTTCACTTGTGCGGCTAATTGTTCCGCATCGCCCTTGTTCGCTTTCAAATCCTGTTCGGCTGCCGATAGCAGGACCTCTTTTTCGGCTTTCGACTTCTCAAGGTTATCGACCATTGTCGTAAGCCCCTTGACCCTGCGCTCTGCCAGACGGATGTCCGATTGGAGGTCAGCCAAAATTTTTTGATGACGGCTGATATTTTCCTCGATGGTCGTACATTCTTCCGATAGCATACGGCGGTATTCTTCGGTAGTCCTGTGCCGTGCGCCTGTTTCGGATATGCTTGTTCCTCTCGACATTCCCCACCTTGTATTGACTTCGGTGAAAAAGTCGGTATGAAGCTGTTTCATCCTTGCGCTGTATTCAAACTTGTCCTTACCGGCGAATATTTCCTTGTACGCAAAACGGCCGTCTTTGATTGGCAACAAAGTACAATGCACATGAGGGTTCAATTCGTCAAGGTGTACGATGAATGCGGCGATGTTCTGCTCGCCATATTTGCCACTCACGAATGAATAGACGTCTTTCGCCCAGCGTTCAATATCGCTCATTCTTTTGATACGGGTATTGTCCGCACCTTCATCAAAATCCACGTTCTGCGTGCCGAACGCGAGTTCGTGCATCCGCTTACGGGAACCGCCGAAAATGAAGTTCACCACCGTGCGGTACTTCGGTTCTGCCAGTCCTTCGTTGGGGTCTTTAATCCCGCGCCTGTTCAATATGTCCGCCATCCGTTCGGGAATGTTGCGGCTCGTGTCGATGGGACGTACCTTGCCTCCGGGTGCAATCTCGAAGTTCAGGTGTTTGCGTGTGGGGTCGTAATTCCCCTTATCCATAGCGTACTTTTCCGCCCTTTCACTGCGATCGCGCAAATGTTCGTTGCTCTGGGCTGCGGTGATGCCTTTCGACACCTTCACATCAAGTACCTGTTTTTGATCTGCCATACTCTTTTCGTGTTGTTTCGGACAATCCGCCCTGTCCCAGCTTGCTGCTTGAACGGACAGCCTTCCGACGGTCGATAGACGGTCGGGGTATTAGGCTCCCCCTTCCCTTTGTTTCGTGGCAGACGGGCAAGCCCGTGTGCCTCTTATAACCGGCAGGATAACCGTTAAGGGATGGAGGTGGATTGTTCGCGTTATACAATCTGTTTTCGACTCCCGGTTCAATCCACCATCGCCTGTGCCTTCGCCAGAAGCGATAAAAAGGGTTTGCAAAGCGATTTGAAGCGTTCTTTGTCCTCGTCCATGTCGAAGTCCGTCACTGATGCCTCGGTGTCGAGAATCAGCCCGGCGAGGTCTTTGGCAGACTCGATGAAAGCAGCCCATTCTTCACCGAGGTCAAACCGGAAGAAATCCACAAGCGGCGAACTGTCATCGAATCTCGACTTGTGCAGGATTTTTTGCAGGGCGGCGTGGGCAATGCAGCACAAGGCTGTTTCACGATGTTCCGTGACCAAAGTGCCGGAATGTGCGGAGGTCGTGTTGGAATGGGTGTCCGAACAGAGTCCGGTGTCACGGTCGGCAGTTTCGGACATCGCCTGACTTACGAGTTGTCCACACGCTGTGCCGGTTTCGGCAGCGGTCGTTTTGCCGATTACCCAATCGGACAATACCTCACGGAGCTGTCCGGTAAAGTCCGGCTGCTCCTGTGCATTGCGGGGCTGTGCTGCCTGACCGGATTGTACGGTCATGGTAATGACCACGCTTTTGGGAAGCTGGATGCGGGTCAGCAAGCCGAATGCCTCCATTGCACTCAAAAAAGAACGGACAGTAGCCCTGTGCCAATGCCACTCCGATGCGAGGTCGGAAACGGTCAGGTGGCACTGGTTGGGTTGCAGCACGTAGTCCTTCTTTCTTAAAAACGGGGAGACGAAACCTACCAGTGATTTGTCCAACAGGTCACAGTACGCTTCGGTGCGTGTTTTGCGTTCATCCCCTTTCTCCTTGAGATATTCGAATACCTCCCTGTCTGCCAATATGGAAACAGGTATCTTTTGGTTATTTTTCATTTTCATTCGGTTTTAATGATTCATATTGTGCGGATATATCAGTGTTGCCGCTGTACGCTTCATGCGGCAGATTTGCGTGATGATTGTCGTGATAGGATTCTGACAACATTCCGGGATGCTTTGCCCATCCGGAAAGTGTGCCCGTATCCTTGCATTCGGACATGACCCGAACGGAGGGATAGAACAGGGCTGCCAGAAGAAGATAGGCAATGGTTATTGCCAAGGTGTACAGATGCGGCACAAAGCCGATGACCAGTGCGACCGACGCGAGTGTGACAAATGCACGGGGGCGGTCAAGCAACCTGCGTAACCAGTTGTCCGTCCGTCGGAACGAGAACATCGCGGCACAGACACCGGTAGAGAGTAGGATTCCAAACTCGCCCATGTGTCCACAGGCATATACATAATGGAAAAGAAGCAGGCATATCAGCCATACTTGCACATATAGTTTACGGGCGTTGCCGCTTCGTGCCATTGCCATGTAAAAGGTTGCCATGAACCGCTTGTTGTTCTTGTACAATGACATGGATACCCCGAAAGGTATCACGCAGAAAATGAGTAGCAGGATATTCAGTAACATAAGTAATAGGGCTTTTCGGGTATGGGAGCGGGACACACAATGAGTTCCAATTGGATAATGCCGTATGTTGCCAGCCGGATAAGGGTTTCGGCATCCTTGGGCGAAAAGTACATGGCCGCTTTCTTGATGCGCTGCTTGAATGTACTGTCTTGCTTTCGGTAGATGGCCAAAGCCTTGTCCAGTTCGTGTTCGGGAATAGTCCATGTCATACCCTCGGCGTGTATGCCGTTCGTCTTGAAGGCACGCAGTACCAATGTACGGGAAACGAGGTAGTCGGTGCGGTCGGTTCTTGAGATGATATGCTCCTTGTAGAGATTGTCATCGGCAACCTCTATCCACGTCCGGTAGGTGTTGATGCAATAGACCATCTGTCGGTATAAAGTTTCTCTCATATGAAATTCATCAGCACGTCGGACTTGTCTTTCTTGTATTTCAGGAACCCGCTTTTGGAGTGAAGTTCCAAATCGAGGCATAGGTCCCCGTACATCTGCTCCAAAGAATCATAGATGGTAACAAGGATGCTGTTTACATTGCCCTCGGCATCCGTCTTGGCGTTCATCTTGAACATCTGTCCGAAAGCGGGATTGGAGTATGCACAAGTGCTATGACCGAATTTTTCCGTCCGCATCGGGATATGGTGGTAAAGCGTGATCAACTCCATGTCGTCCTCAAACATATCCATTACTTCGTCCAGTTCGTAAGGGGTGCGCAACGGAAACGTAAGCAGCACATAGTCGCCGTAGAACTGCGGTTCTTCCATCGTCGTCACATCGAGCAACTGCGGAAGTTGCAGGGGGACGAATGCCATGAAGTCATTATAAAAATGTCGTAACATATTCATATATTTTTCTGTTGTTATATTTTACAGCGTGTGTATGAATGCTTCCATCAGCATTCCGGGCAGCTCGTCCAAGCGGTTGTCTCCGGGGTGCAGCATCCTGCCCAACTCCCTGAAAGCGTCGGGTGTCTGCGAGGCAAGCATATCGAGTTGCTCTCTTTCTTCGGCTGAAAGCAACGCCAGGCAGAAACCGTCCAACGACGAATAAGGCTGGAGAAGCATCCAGATGTAAGCTTGTGCCTGTGCCGGTGTCTTGACTTTTTTATTGCAGATGTCGTCGATACAGGTTCGGACATTCTGAATCAGCCTGCGGTTGGTGCGCATGGCCAAATAAATCATGGCATTGCGATAGGTGATGTCGTTCCGTTCGGCGGCAAGGAATACCTGTGCGCAGCATCGTTCCGTGTCATGCGTGATGTCGGAAAGATTCTCGCCGTCGAAATCAGGCAGACGTGAAAGGAATGCCCGGTACACAGCATCCTCCTTTTCGATAAAGGTCGTCAGGTCTGCCATACAATGAATACCGTAATCAATCGTTTCAGCAAGGGTAGTTCGATAAGTGGCAAGAATGTGTTGTCGGTTTCTCTGACTGACGGGCTGGTTATCCAATGAGGCAAAGAACGGCCGGATTGTTTCAGCCGCACGGTGCAACTCTTTGTCTTCAAGATGCGGCGAGATTTGTTCTTTTACCCACAGTATATCCTTATAAGTGCGTGTCTGAGACAGCACCATCCGTGAAAATTCCATGCGGATGGAATCATGTACCTGTTCACACTCTTCTCTTACAGTGGAATGAAGTCGGCCAAGCGTATCACATTCGAGATACAGGAATACGGAATCCCTCAATGTTTGCCATTGCTTGAGGTGTCCGGTCAATTCTTTAATGGAGAGTTTTTTCTGCCTGCGTATGTCGGACAGGTATTCCCTGTATGTTCCGGCAGGATCATTCTTGGCTTTCGCCAATCGTTTGCCATTGCCGTTGTCGCATGACGCGCATAGGAATATGGCAATCGAAACGGCAATTATTTTGGCAAAGATTATCGGCTGTTTTAAGTTCGATTTTGATGTTTTCATACTATATTGTTTCGTACTATTTAGTGCAAAACTATATATTATTTTTGATACTTCGTATCCAGAAAACCGTATTTTGTGCATTTTTTAATATCGGACTTAATGATATGATTACCAATGAAAACAAGTGAAGATAAAAACATGAAAAAATGTACGATTTTCGTTTTTTAATATAGTATGATTCATATACTCGAATAAAACTTGTATATTTGCACTTGTTATCATGAATATTGTATATTGATATGGCAAAAGTCGGTTATATATTCGAGGCGAATTCCTACGATGCGTTTGATGCGGATAAGGAATGGATGCGCCAGTACGGGTGTGTACAGGTGATTGAAGAATCGGTCGGGCACGAGACGCTCCGACCGAGATGGAAGCAACTGATGTCGAATCTTGAAAGAGGCGACGAATTGGTGGTGTCGAAATTCAGCAATGCCGTGCGTGGTTTACGGGAACTATCGGCATTGATCGAGCTATGCCGTATCAAGGTCGTGCGCATCATATCCATCCACGATAAGATTGACACCGGCAACAAATTGTTCCCGGACACGACACCGGCGGAGGTGCTGACCATGTTCGGGGCACTGCCGGAGGAAGTGGCCGTTTTGCGGAAGTCGTCGGATAAGATAATACGCCTACAGCAGAGCATCAGCGCACCGGTTAACTCCAAGTGCTTGAGCAAAACGGAACGGGATAAAAAAATCGTGGATATGTATAACAATGGCTATTCAATCCCGGACATTTGGAAAGAGAGCGGCGTCAAGAGCAAGAGTACGGTGTACAGCATACTCAACAAATACAAGGTGCGGCTTAACCGGACACCGGGACGTGTGCCGGGCAGACGGAAATAGAACCTGTGTAAATCAAAAATAGATACTGAAAATCAGTAGGTTATTTGTGTAATTTGCCGATTTTTCGTATCTTTATGTTGGATATAACTATATAAAAACAAGTCCTATGGGAGATATTATAATTGTATTACTGGTGTTTTGGGTTTTCGGCAAGCTCTTGAAGGGTGTGTTCGGGGGATTCAGCAAAAGCAGTTTTCGGGATGACAAATAACCCCGGATTGTTGTAACTGGCAGATATTTGTTAATTTTGCACCGTATTCATAAAAATCAAGAACAATATGACAAAAGCGGAAATTGTCGCCCAAATATCGCGGCAAAGCGGAATAGAAAAAGCTGTTGTGATGACAGTGGTAGAGTCGTTCATGGAAAACGTGAAGGATTCGATGGTTGCAGGAAACGAGGTGTTCCTGCGTGGGTTCGGCAGCTTTGTAATAAAGCGGAGAGCTGAAAAGACAGCCCGGAACATATCGAAGAACACGACCATTAAAATCCCTGCACACAACATCCCTGCATTCAAACCGGCTAAAGCATTTATGAATGCGGTAAAAGAGAACAAGTAGGTTGCACTCATTTATAAAAGTACGGATGGTGCAATGATACCGTAACGAGTAAAACAAAAGCGACCTTCGGGTCGCTTTTGTCGTGACAAGGCAAGGATTGTTTCTTGCCTTTTTCATTGTTTTCCGGTTACTCAGGAGTTTCTTCCTTTTCGACGGGCGGATAGAACTTGACGGCAACCATCACGATACGGTTGTGTTTTACACCGCTCTTGTCGCACCATTCTTCGGGTTTGAAATACCCCTCGATGGTAAGCATCGTACCCTTGGTCAACTGGTCGAATGACCCGGTGTTCTCGTTTTTGCGCCACGCCTCAAAATTCATAAAGGCGGAAACACGTTTGGATTCCTGACCATTATTCTCCAGTCGGCTTACCGCCAAAGGAAAACGTGCGACACTGGCGTTGGTGAACTGACGGATTTCTGCATCTTTCCCTACGAAACCGGTTACTACGAAATTGTTTTCAATCTTTTTCATTGCGAATTGTTTTTAGAAGTTATTAAATCAATTTTACGCTGCCTCAAAAAGTAGATGCAGTGAAAGGGATGCACCAAGGCCGGACGTATCAATACTCTTTATTTTTGTCCGCAGGCAAAACCGAAAGGCTCGATAAAGGAAGATTGTACGGCTGCGCCATTGGTCAAGACTTCCAAAGTCGTTCCCGTCTGCATACTATCTTTGCATCGGAAAATGATGATGACTTCGTTAGAAAAACTATTCCGAAAAAGGGCGGAAAACCGTAGTTACCGGGGAAGTGAAAGGGCTGTCCGTCCACCGACGCAAAATAGTGTGCGTTTCGGCAGCAAGTTCGCAAGAATCGGCAGGGATTACCGTGTGATGCCGTTCGTACTGGATTGAGGCGGCAACAAACAGGACGCAGGACTGACAGGGTGCTGTAACGTGGAGGGGAATGGCAACGAAGTGGCGACAAAGAGCAGAAACAGGGTATCGGGGTGCTGTCATGTTCCCGTTCGGCAGAAAGAAGAGGGAAAAGAAGGGGAAAAGGAAAGAACCCGGCTTGTCGGAAAAGTGGCCGTCCGCTTTTCACAAGTACCCGGTTTATATAAAAGGATATGGCGCAGCCAAAAAAGAGAGATGGAACTGTTAAAAAGGAAATGGGGGTGTCTGGGTTGGGTGGTTATCCCATCCCAGACTGTTCAGCTCGTCATCAAAATTCAGCCATGATGACGCGATGCTCGAAAATTTTTCCCTTATCGCTGGGGCGTCTTTGGCAGACCCATAAATGATGCTTGCCATAGCCAAAGACAAAATAATCGTCAAGGTGTGTTTTTGCTTGTAGGTGTTCCATGCCGGTACGCAGTTCCGTCTCGTCTGTTGAGAAAAGAATCGTGTTGATGATGCGGAAGTAGAGTTCTGTCACTTCATCGCAATAAGGGCAAAAGCTATGTTCAATCGTTACTTTCATGTTCCGTTGGTTTTAATACATTTCTACTGTATATTCAATTCTGAGCCTAATCGTAAATAATCACTTCGTCACGGTACTCGACCACTTCTTTTCCGCTACTAAGACGCACTACTATTTTATTGCCGAAATCGCCGACAACCGTTCCCTCAGTGTAGCCTTTATAGGGCGTGAGCAGGGTGCAGTGCGCACCGATAATTTCGCTATCTTCTTCGTATTCGTACATAGTCATGTCATTTTATGGTTACAGCTTGATATTCCATTTCCCCTGTGAGAAAATTCGGAAGCTCACATATTCATCATCCAATTCATAGGTCAGAATCTTGATATAGGCTCCGTCTTTGGCATCCAACGATTCTACTAATTTATTGATTTCTTCTTCCGGGTAAACCCAGCGTGAAGAAAATTCCGCATCCACACTATTGCCCTGTCGATTGACAAAGCCGTTGAATTTATCGTCCAAGAAAGCCTCTATCTTATCGAGGTCTGTTTGGTTCTCTGTTCTTGCGTGAAAAATGTTTGTTGCATAGTTTGCCATAATCCTAAGTTTTAAGTTTTTATTTTCCCTCTTGTAGCATTTCAGCTACTTTCGGGCTTGATTGAAAATTATGTCGCCTCAAAAGGTGTCATGGCTCTTTATGCAGGGTTTCACGGCCAAATACGACCTCTGCCAAGCAGAGCGTGGAGATTTTGTCGGGAACCGTCAGGCTGTGACCTTGAATACAAGAAAGACATGACAAGTACCTTTGCGATACAATTCTCATCAGGCAGCCTGAAAGTCGATATGCAAGGATGTGGGAGTACACCCGCAATGGGTAATCTGCAAATGGGACTATGGAATAAAAGGGGATTGCAGCGAAAAGAGAAAATATCAATGGGGAATTATCTCTCTTTTGGCTGCATACAAGATATTCGGCACTGAAAGAACCGAAAAAACAGTTTAGTTTAGGTCATTAGTCATATATATGCTAAACCAAATAAAACTAAATATAGGCAGGCATATTTGCCTGTCTGTATATTTATGTCTTTATAAAAAAGCGTATCTTTGTGCAAGTGATTTTCTTTGGGAGAAAGCTAAAACCTACACTTTGGAGTTTTCGATTATTGTAAGAGGACGAAGATTGTGCGAGAACACATCAAAAACGGTGTCGAGTGCGAACAAGTGAAAAGAATGAAAAGTAATGCAACCAAAAAAACGGGAAATCACGAAAAAAAATGTTTCTGTTCCTGTTTTGTTTCTTTATTTCAAGAGTTACTTATATAAAACACTTATTTATAGTGTTTTATCATATATCAAAATAACATTGTCCAGATTTCAGATTAAGGATAATATATCAAACGCTCTTCGTTAACTATGTCCTTTCAGAACTATCTCCATAGAAGTCTGAAATTGCTACAAAGTTACTAAAAGCTGTTTAATTTGCAAGAACTATTGTTTATTAAAAGTTGAGAGCTGTCTCTGCTCAATAATTCAAGGTTGGTATGAAACTTGCCCAATCCCCATATAAGTAGAAATTCTGAACTTTCATACCAACCCAATTATCAGAAGCTAAGACAGTCATAAGTATTTAATAATTCCTCTTGCCTTAATCCCAAGTATCTCTTAGTAATTGATACACTGGAATGATTGAATAGCTCCATTAGCTTGACAAGTGCAAGCTCTGAATTATCATTATTCATGTTGTAAACCTGTCTGCCAAAGGTCTTTCTAAGAGAATGGCAACTGAAATTGCCTATATGCAACTTGTACTTCTTCTTAATCTCCTTCAACATGACATTGATTCTCTGAACTGTGTACACTGTTCCCTTCTGACTTATCAATACAGGAGCATTTATGCCAACTGGATTTATATGCTCATAACAATCTCTGATATGTTGCTGTAGCTGCATATTAATCCTAATAGTCCTTTGCTTTCCTGTTTTAATCTCTATAATTGTAAATTCTTCTGCATCTAGTATCTGATTCCACCTCAAAGCAAGAATATCAGAAATTCTTAGACCTGTGAAGCAACCCAAAGCAATAAGAAGTGACATCTTATAATTACTGTCCCTTGCCAACTTTCTTATTAAGTTCATCGCTTCGCTCCATTGCAGATAATCTGCTGTTGTACTTGAATATTTAAGTGACATAACGTTCTGTTTTATAGTGAAACTAATAAAAGTGAATATTAATTTTGAGTTGGAATATCTAACCTACTGATTACTAGCTAAACATTCACTAATAACAGAAGTGAATGTTATACTACTGGCTATAGCTAATAAAGAGTACCTATATATAGTATATAGATACCCTTATTAGTACTTCATGTACTACTTCATCGTAATAATCTTGTATATAGTCCAAATAATCATCAAGAAGAATACAATAGGTGAGATTGCACACGCAATAAAGAAAACTATAATCCAGAATGTAACGATTAATAATGCTTGTAACATAATCTTTGATTAAATTGATAACATAAAAGAATGTGTTCAAACCACCTTTGCAGATTAATTTGAACACATTCCCAATTTGAACACAAACAAGTTAAAGCGTACCTTCATCGCTAAAGCTATAATAGCTTTCACTTGTCATAATGATATGGTCTAGTACATTAATTCTCATTAGTTTGGCAGCTTCCTTAATACATCTCGTTAACTCAATATCCAGTGTGCTTGGCTTTAAATTCCCGCTTGGGTGATTGTGTGCCAAGATTAAAGATACAGAATTAGTTAGTAGGGCAGCCTGCAATATCATTCTGACATCTACGCTTGTCTCTGTTATCCCACCTTCGGATATTTGTGTATATCCCAAGACCTGGTTGGCTTGATTCAAGAATAATACTTTAAAGTACTCCTTGTAATCTATAGTCCCTTCTTTGAAGGTAGGCAGCAGAATCTGGAAAGCGTCAGCAGCACTGTAAACCTTGCTTCTGTTTCTGGTAGTTGGCTTATATGTAAGCTCTACTTCTCCAACTTTATAATCTAAATTCATAACGTCAATTATTAATGTGATTGTCTTGTTAATAACTGCTATCCTTTGAACAAGGCATATATTAGCAATAAGATATAGCCCGCTATTAATAAAGGAAAGGATAACATTGCCACAATCATTGTAGCAATGACAACTAACAGATAGAATAAACTTCTCATAAAATCCTGTTAATTTGAAATTCCCCTATCTGAAAGCTAAGCAAGCCACAATCAGTATTAATAATCCAATAAAGAATTGCGGCATTAGAATTAACGGCACAATTAGTATTGTACCAATCGTACATAACATCTTTAAATCTTCCATACATATTGTTTTAGATTAGTAATCAGTGAATAAAGCAGTAAATAGACGGCTTGACATGAAGAACTTCCTTTATCACCTGTCTTTGTGTCTGTCAATACAGAATCATATATTAATAATAGATGAGGCTGATATTCCAGAGATTCAGAAAGCTTGTGAGTTGGAAAGCGATTCACGCTAAACTATTTACTTCTCCAATAATGGGTGAGGGGGTGTAGAGTAGTTACACCGTTATAGAGTGCATAATATATACCTTATGCTCACTGCCTGACTAATAATTTTACTTTATCAAAGCATAAAGTTTAAATAGAAACACGACCTAAATCTAAAGGGGCGGGGGTATGATTTTAGATACTACCAAATTTGAGTTGGGGTATATAATATAAATAAATCTCATTAAAAGGTAGTACACTTATATATCTATATATTGTCAGATTCAAATAGATTGGTTACATTTGCATAAACTCATAATTATATGAATTATGGAATACATTAATGAATTTCACAAGCAATGGATAGAGCGTACCCGCCAATCAATAATCTCTTGGAGCAAGCAGCCTGTATCACCGGAAGAAGTAAGGAAGCAACAGGAGAAATTGAACCAACAGAGGGCTATAAGGGAAGGCAAATTAAAGAACTGATAGTATTTGCCAACGCCAACAACTTATGGATTGACTTGTCACACCTCAACATTACCTACATGGATAAGGGCGGTGAGAATGAAGTATTCCATGACGGTAAATCGTCTGTTATCAAGCTGAACAACTTTGAGTATGCAGGGGATGATTTGGAGAACTTCTTCATTCGCATTAACGCACACAATAAGTTCTTTAGTAATGTACCCTATCAGATGATTGGCTTCTCTTATAACAGCCGCCAAGAGTTCAGTGCAGTTCTCACACAACCTTACATATTGGCAGAACGGGAAGCAACAGAAGATGAAATTGTTGAATACATGGAAGCGCTTGGCTTTGAAATGGATTACATAGACGAGTTCCATAACGACCAATATGAAGTGTTTGATGCCGTTCCCAACAATGTGCTGTACGGTATTGACAAGGACTTGTATTTTATTGACACTCAAATCAGACTAAAGATGTAATTTGGATATATGTGTAGAGAGCCCCAACCTTATAATATGAATCTCATTAAAAGGTAGTGGTAGTATTCTTATCAAATGCTATCCCTGTCATTATTAATTCGACTTCATAAGCATATAAAGACTATATATTACAGTCAGAGGTCAAATTATACCCTCTCTTAATATAATTAATAACAGGTATAAAATGACCTCTTTACTTACTTATTAAAGCTAAGAGTTATATTAGGTAATAAATCTCCTGTAATGGGATGCCATTCTTTCTTTTGTTTGGCTTCATCATTGCTTATTAGTAATTCATTAGGAGTAAGTTCCAACCTGTCGGGAAACAGTTTTAACAATCCCGCCTGAAATAATTCAATATTATATTTGAATACTGTATTCTTGCTTATTCCCAACTTATTAGCTATTTCTATGTTAGTAAGAGGAATAGTATTGTTCTCTGCAATTAGTAATAGCTTGATATAATATCCTTTCACTTTCACACTTAGCTTAACTTGGGTAAACTTATGGGATAATGTGATAAAGCCTTTGTAATCCATGGCAGGTATCTTATACAGACTTCTCATTGTAAATTCATATACAGGGTGGTTGATTGGGCTGGGGTATTTCTTTCTTGTCAATATCGTGTCCATACTCTTATTGAAATTCTTTAATACACCTTTCTTCTCACCTGTAATCTTGGCTATATCTTCAATCCGTAGTCTTACATTATAATAGCTGTTTCTATATAGGGACAGACAGAAGAATCTATACAGGTCAGGCTCATTTAAGGCATTAATCATTGACTTATTAATGGTAGCATTATGAGTTCTTATGTTTGTCCTGTTTATTAGATGTTGTTTGGCAATATTCATTAGTAGCTGATTGAACATTATCGGTAAATAACAAATCTCTCTTCTCCCGTTCCAACTTGTAATAGTAGGCTGTACCAAAGTAAATCTTGGCTTCCTTCCTGTTGGCAAACTGCTTTCCTGTAGGTAAATGGATTATCATAATTAATCGGTTAGTCTTTGTAATGGGATATATACAGTATAATATCTTCCGTTCCTGTGTACCCTGCGTTTCATGTAGCCATTAAATTGCGCCCACATTCCGATTTGAAGTTTATTGTCCCGTACATTATTCTTCAAGGCTTTAATTCTGATTTCATGATAGGTAAGTTCTTTCATAGTAATTAATAAGATTAGAATAGGTTAGTAGTAATGAATCTCGGTAGGTTGCAGATAATCTGAATGTTATGTCATTTGAGGTACTGCAAAGGTAATAAATGTCAATGGCATTGCCTAACCATTATACCACAATCGGGAATGACAGACTACAGGATAAAACAAATCCCGATAATCCAAGTTAGTGATAACCGGACTATCAGGATTATAGCATATTCAACCTTTTATGAGGTGGGGTATATATATTGAACATTCTTCCCTAAAAGGTTGAATGGCTATATTACACTTTCTCTCTTACAAGCAACAGGGCTTTATCCTTCTTAATCCACACTTCTTTAGTTTCAAAGTATGAATTGATACTTTGGGCTGTTATCTTATTAGGCGGAGTAACTCCCAATAACTCGAATATACGAATCAGTTCTTCTTTAATATAGGTTAGTCTGTACTTCATTCCTACCTTGAATGAGGTCTTTATCAGTTGGATAGTCTCCGTTCCTTTGGCTCCCAACAGGTATTGTGCAACTATCATCCGCTTCTTGATTTCAGGATAGGAGTAATCCAGTTCTTCAATCACTTCCTTACCTACCAGTTCGTATGCTTCAACTATGAATGAATCCGTTCTTCTCAAATCAGCTTTAAATTCACGTTCCTGTTCTGTAAGGTCATTATTGCCTAGATATTCCAGTAACTTGACAATCTGCGTTCTCCTATCCTTTGTGCTAAGCGTCTTCAATCCCCGTTTGAATCGTAGGTCTTCATCTGTAAGGGCGGGACGGTCGGACAATGTAAATACGGAAGGCGTTAATATATCATTATGCTGTTCATAAGCCCGTTGAAGTGACTTCGCATCCCGATAATATCCAGTTACCAGTGCATCATTTATATAGTTGTCAACAGCAAACCAGTTCTTGTTACCATCGATGTCCAACATCTGATTGAATGGCAAACTGTCCATTGCAGCTTTATATGCTACCCTTGCCCCTTTACTGGCTGCCGCATCATAAAATGTTTTGAGTGTATTATATACTTCCTCGCTTGTCCTGACAAACTCATCTAGTTCTTCCTCGGTTCTCTGTGGCAGTTCGTACTTGGTATTGGTAACGTGGGTGACAGCTGTTATTCCATTCCTGAATCTGCCTATAATCTGGACTACATCGGAATATGGGTCAAGCATCGTCTGTTCTGCAAAGTACACATCAGTAACCAGTATGACATAAGGCTTGAAGTCCAGTTCAATATCCACCGCATTAAAGAAGCGACTGGTAAAGAAGTTGTATTGGCTCATTCTCTCTATATCCCAGTTCTCATAACATCGGTTGAAGTTATTCTGCTTTAACTTGTCTATGCTCTTGGGGGCGCAGAATACGGAAGACTTGTCAAACAGTTTAAGTTGGGATATTATAGAGTAGATAATATCTACAGAATTTATGAATATGAAGAAAGGTCTGTCTTTGTCTTGTCCTGTTATGAATGGCATCCAACCAAATTCCTCCCAAACTTCCCTTAATATGTTGGTTGAAGGCTTTATATCAATCTCCTTAGCGTAATCGTATGTAGGTTCAATCTTAATGATACTGAAACCGTTCTCTTCAAAACGTGGGTCACTGAATTTAAGCGGAGTTGCAGATACCAGCGCCTTCCCCTTGAACTTGAAGAAGTCATTCATAGGCAGGACAATATCACTTCTATAATCCACGTCCTTTATAGTCTTGTGAGCTTCATCAATAAGTAGGAAACAGGTATTATATATCTTGCCGTTAAATATCAGAAACGCATCTTTAACCTTCGTGAAGCTTTCGGGTGTAGTGAGTATCTTATAATATTTCCCCCTGCTTGCTCCTAGATATTTGATAATCCTGTCAGTAGTGACACCCTCATAGACACCCAGCAAATTGTCATTCTTATGTTTGGCAGAGTTACATTTACCGATTATTACAGGAACGTTCGGTTCTATAATGATGGAATGTCTTTGAGCCTTAATCTCGCTATAAGTCGCACCGATACCTGTCAGGGTCTTATAAAGAATGACATTGGACGGTATTTCTTCTAATACATCTGACAGATGTTTGTCCGGTGAATCAATCTCGATATATGTGGTTTCCATTTATTAAAGTAAAATAAAGTCACGTTCCTTTAGATATTCCAACAGCTCGTCTGTCTTCTTTAATTTAAATATCACCTTCCCGTTATCAAATGCCGATATGGCTCTTACAAATCCGCTTCCGTCTCTAGGCAGAGGACTGAACTGTACTGTCATTTTGCTTTCAATGAAGTTCTTCAACATACATAACTGGAAGTCTTCCTCTGTTTCTATCTCTCCCTGTATTCCGAATGGCTTCGCATCTATATCCTCAACCTCACCATTGATAAGGTAGTTCATAAGCCAGTAAACGTTATCTTCCTTAAAGATAACATATTTAAATGCGCTAACAGTTTTTGATTCAATCCATGCGCATGAGTAATTGGTTATGTCCTCATTGAAGAAGCCTATTGTAAGCTTCTCACCTCTAAGCATAAGTTTCTTGATAGTATTGTGGGCTTCTGTATTACCGTAATTATAAAGTATCTCTTTCATGTCTGTAAGTTAAAGAGAAAGGAGTGATTAGCTCCTCTCTCGTTGTTAATACTTTAAAACAATCCATTATCTTCAAGGTAGTTCTCTACTTCTACTGTACGTTTCAAACAGTAGATTACACGTCCTCTTGGATACGCAGTGTGAGCACAAAGATAATCAAATCCGCTTGTACTAATATAATCATCAGTGAAAGTCATATCAGATAAATTCTCTACGTCATCTTTAAACATCTGAAATTCCAATCCTTTAGATTCAATTGCTGTATGCTCACTCTTTAGATATTCCTCTAAATTAATATTATTATCATTCAAAGCGTCCATTACTGCTTTTATTAATTCATCATCTGCCCAACACGTAGCAATATATTTCATACCTCCAATCTTTGCAGAGACTTTAATATATGCTTTGCCTCTCTGTTCTTTGAAGCGAACATTCAAGTAAGATGCCTTATTGCACAAGTTAAATACTCTGGTTGATTCCTCTTTAGTGATTTTAATAGTTTCCATTGTTATCAATTTTAATGGGTGATACTTATTTATTAATACTCTGTAATCATCAACTTGGCGCCTTATTGTTTCTGATTACATTGCAAAGGTGAGGAATAGTTAGAAGGTGGGTAATAAAGAATAGAGAGCCATTTCAAGGCTATTCTTTAGATAGTAGTGTATCAGCAAGTTAGCTAATATGAGGATATAAAAAAACTACCACGTAATTACATGGTAGTCTGTGAGGATTGGTAGATTATTAATTACCAGAGATGTTCTGTAGATTGATTATTGGGTGAGAAATTGTAGTCTTCTGTCTGCTTGGGCTTCCATTGTGGTTTATAGCCTTGCTTTACCAAATAGGCTATTGCTGCATTGGTGTAGTTCTCATCATTATTGAAACTGTCCGCTTCAAATAATAATTCCATGTAGCCTAAAGTCATGCGTATCTGTTCACTCTTGGTCTTTAATGAGGAATATCTTTGTAACAGGTGGAATGTACCATACATGATTAGATTATGGGCTGCATTATTGGCTTTCCTGCCCTTCTTCTGTGAATATACTTCCTTCAATTCCTGTTGGGCTTCTTCCAAACTGTTTACTCCTAAATAGATGTGAAGATAGTTATCCAATAAATCTGTCAGCCAATAGCAAGAGTTATCAAGAGTAATCTTCTTAACTCCGTTATCAATGGTTATAGGACTGAATACCCTTAGCTCCTTCTTCTTGGAAGGTGAGTATCTCTTGGTATTCAGCAACTCATATAGCTTTAACATCTCTGGACGGACTTGTTCCAGATAAGGCAGTGTGTTCTCTGATATGGTAACTTCTGTGTAAAGTTCACCATTCTTATACTTCTCATATATGGTAGCTACAACAAGCAAACTTATTCCAATTACTCCGTCATTGTCAGTTTCACCATACTTCTGTAATAAATCAATCAGCCTTTCCAACATATTATTACTTGGCAGAGTGACAAGTATATTGTGTTCTGAATCCATAATGAAGCTACTTGGATTAAATGCCTTATTGGTAGAAATGGATTTGGAAGCATACCGTTTATAATCAAATACTCCGTTATCTACTGCAATAGTATTTAGAAATGAATGGTCTGTCATGTAGTTCTTACAAATATCTTCACTGATTCCGCTGGGATATTCATGGTAGTAAGTTGCTAACAGCTCATTCTCAAACATGGCACGCTTATAGCCAAAGTATTCCGTGAGTATGGGTTCTATCCTTTTTAATTCTGGAATTGGTAGTATGTAATCTCTCATATCGCTTCTTATATTAGTGCTGTAAAGATAAATAATGCTGTCCCATTATGCAATAGAACAGCATTACAAACTGCTACAGAATGTAATTACATTCTTCCAAATACGTACTTCACGACCTTCGCATTAGCCCTGTTCTCGTTGACGAAATCCCGCTCAATATAGATGTCCGTTACCCTCATTGTTTCATCAACGTGGTTTAACGCTGCATGGACTGTATATTTGTCAATTCCTACTTTATTGAGTGCTATGGTAGCCCATGAGTGGCGCGCTGCATAATATTCCAAGTCATCAATCTCCAATAATCTTCCAATCTCCTTTAAACCATAGTTTATGGCTTTATTAAAACCTTTCTCGTCAACGTAATATTGATAGAAATTGAAGAGGCGTTTACCTGTTTTATCCTTATACTTCTCAATGAGCGGTTGGGCTAATTTAGGTATATCAACCTTCATTTGAGCTTTATCCAGTCTGCGGTCTTTAGTCTTTGTACGATTATATGTAATTGTATTGCCTTTCATTTCAGTGGCATTGTATAAATCTGCTGAGTTCATACCCATAAGGCAGAATGAGAGAATGAAGCAATCCTTAGCCAAATTATAACGGCACGTAGCTTTGTAACCCTTCTTCATGTCCTTATATGGTAACTTCCATACCTTCTTTATAATATCTGCGGATATAGCTCTTTTACGGGTAGCTTCTTGTTTGGGTATTTCAAGTTCTATGAAGGGTGAGTTGGGAATTAAGATTAAATTCTTATCCTTCTTATTATACCTCTTCTTGGCTTCATTGAACAACTTCTTGATACTTATCAAATAAAGGGAGAGTGAACGATTAGAAGGAACACGTTTGCCTTGCTGCATTAATCTTTTAGTCCGTATCTCACGTTCTTTATTCAAGAATGATTTGAAGTCTTCTAAGAAGTCAAGAGTAATTAGATTAATATCCAACTCCTCCTTACCTATGAAACGCACTAAAGCATTAATGGCAGTTGTATAATTGGGTGCACCTTTGATTGTAGTTGAGGCTATCCATTCACGACTGAACTTTATAAAATTAATGGTCTGTTGTTTCTCCTGTTCTCCGTTCAGAAATTCAACTATCTCATCCAAAGAATAATGATTTTGGTCTAGTTGCAGTTTTAGACACTGTTCCCTGTAATAGAGAACAAGCCTATCTACCTCTCTCTTAATGGAAGTATCCTCTTTAAATTTGAGGGATTTAGTTAGGTCTTGTTGAGTTACAAACAGGTTGGTGGATAAACGTTTTACCTTGCGGTCTAATGTGAATCTAATCTTGACGTTATATGTTCCGTCAACTTTTAGTTCACTCCTTTTAATTTCAGCTTTAATAGTCAGCATATTAGCTCTATTTTAATTAGTCAACAATTAGTCAACATCTGCTTAAAATAGGAATAAATAATCAAGAGCAACAGACTTATATCTGGAGGGTTTACAAACTAAAAGAGGCTCTATTCCCTTAGGAATGAGCCTCTTAGTTTGTGGGCCATCTTGGGCTTGAACCAAGGACCTCCAGATTATGAGTCTGTTGCTCTAACCAACTGAGCTAAAAGCCCGATGTATCCATTAACTGGATGCGGTGACAAAAGTAGTATTTTCCATCGAATTATGCAAATTCTTTCGAGAAAAAACTGTAATCCTTTGCTTCTAGAACTTATATTTGCGCTTCGGATTCTTGGGGAACCATCCTTTTTGTACCCGTTCTTCCTGTTCGAAAACCTCTTTGATCGTCCAGAAGGAAGAAAACGCAAACACGCCTAACAAAGAAGATAAGATCACATTATCGATACTTAATGAGGCAATTACACCGGCAATGCCGAGTACCAGGAATATCCACCAGCATTTTGTGCCCCAGTAATATTCGGCCTTTACCACAACGGGGTGAAAAAGGCCGATAATCAAAAAGGTACAGATTCCGATGAATAACCCTGCAAGGTGATATTCATTTAGAAACTCCATCACAATTATTTTTCAACGCGGATGGGAATCTCTTTCTTGATACTCTGTTCCAGAGAAATCAAAGTCTCGGTAGCTACTACACCCGGTATTTCTTGCATTTTGTTATTCAGCAAATCCATTAGATGTTCGTTGTCGCATGCATAAAGTTTTGTCAGCATTGTGTACGGGCCTGTAGTGAAATGACATTCCACAATTTCGGGAATCTTTTGTAATTCCGCTACGACAGATTTGTACATGGAGCCTTTTTCCAGCTTGATACCCACGTATGTACAAGTTCTGTAGCCCAATGATTTCGGGTTCACATGGTAACCGGAGCCTACAATGACACCTAGGTCAATCAGTCTTTGCACACGCTGATGAATAGCTGCGCGTGACACTCCACATTCGGCAGCTACGTCTTTAAAAGGGATGCGGGCATTCTGGGAGATAATCTCTAGGATCTGCCTGTCGAGGTTGTCTATTCTTTCCATAATAATAAATTGTAATTTCCTGTTGTTATCAAATAGTAAGCAAATATAGAGATTTATTTTAATTATTCATCTTTTTCAAGAAAAAAAATAGGAAAAAGCAAAAAAAGAGGCGCAAACGTTTTGCGCCTCTTTCCTTTTTCTATTTAGAAAAGAACTTTCTTATTTTTTATCTTTTTCGATGCTTAACAGTTCAACTTCGAAAATCAAAGTAGAGAATGGTTTGATTTGGTTGCCAGATTCTCTTGCACCGTAAGCAAGTTCTTGCGGGATGTAAAGTTCCCATTTAGAACCTACAGGCATCATAGTCAATGCTTCTGTCCAACCTTTGATTACTTGGTTAGCACGGAAAGTAGACGGTTCGTTACGTTTGTAAGAGCTGTCGAATTCTGTTCCATCGATCAAAGTACCTTTGTAGTTCACTTTCACTTTGCAAGTGTCAGCAGGAATTTCACCTTTACCTTCAGTAATTACTTTGTATTGCAGACCGCTTGCTGTTGTTTTTACGCCGTCTTTAGTCTTGTTTTCAGCAAGGAATTTTTCGTTTTCAGCTTTATAGTCAGCATATTTTTCTTCCAAAGCTTTTGCTTTGATTGTTTCCATAGCTGTGCGAGTATATTCTTGAGCTGCTTCCATAGTCATCATACCACCTTTTTCCAAAGTTCCTGCGATGAAACCTGCCAGGAAGTTTTCTTTGCTGATAGTTTTAGTAGAGTCTGTGCCAAACAATTCTTGGTTGATACCTTTCATCATCTGGTTGCTGATTTGCTGACCGATTTGCAGACCTGCCATGTAAGCGATGTCTTTTTTGCTAGTCTTGTTTGCACCTTCGTTCAAACCTTTGATGAAATCTGCCATGTAAGTAGTATCAACATCCAGACGACCTGTCAGATAGCCCTTCAGACCTTGAGTCTGAGCCATACCGATAGAATACGACAGTGAGTCGATGTCTGTTTTCAGATTTGCTTTAGGAGCTTGAGCTGTACAAGAAGCAAGACTTGCTGCAGCGGCGATTGCCATAAAAATACTAACTTTTTTCATTTTGCTTTGAAATTTTTTATTTATAATACTTCGAGTAATTCTACTTCAAAAATGAGTGTACTATGAGGAGGAATCATTTCTCCGGCACCTCTTGCGCCATATGCGAGTTCTGACGGAATATACAGTTTCCATTTAGAACCTTCCGACATCAGCTGCAAAGCTTCCACCCATCCCGGGATTACTTGGTTGACACCGAATACAGCCGGTTCTCCACGTTGGATAGAGCTGTCGAACAGTGTACCGTCAATCAATGTGCCTTCGTAATGGCATCTTACCTGATCGGTAGCTTTCGGCTTTTTACCTGTCCCTTCTTTGATGATTTCATATTGTAATCCGCTGGGAAGGACAACTACACCCGGTCCTTTTTTGTTTTCTTCGAGGAATGCCTGTCCCTGCTCAATAGCAACGGCACCCATCTTAGATTCCAATTCTTCGAAATATTTGTTCACTATTTCGCGGGCTTCATTGTGGCTGATAGCTGTCTGATTACCTTCTAATACGTCTTTGATTGCTTGTGCGAAATCCTCTACCGCAAGGTTTCCAATTCCCATGCTTGATAAGTTTTGACCAATTCCGAGGCCAATAGCGTAACTGAATTTATCCATATAATGTTTTTTGTTGGCGATTGAAATGTATCACCTTCATGGTTTTAACTTTCAATCAATTGCAAATTTATGAAACGCAAAAGTACGTGTTTTATTTGAATGATTTAGCATTTGCTATTTAAAAATTCTTATATCTGTGAAAGTTAATCGCTTTTTTTTAAAGAATTAGTCCTTTTGTTGGTGGAATTTAATCTGTTTATTCTTATTGTTTAGGTTTGTTTATGCAGGCAATTAATTGTCTGGCAGCTGTCAGACGGATAAATGTTGGCATAAATGCTGCCAATTATCAGTATCTTGCATTTTTAGTTTCGTATGCTTCGGATTAGATTAAGCGTAAAAAAGTGTTCTTTTATTCGATGATTCTGATTACATTTGTGTGGCTATTAAAAAAAGAAGGAGGAATAGTAATGAAAAATCTGGTAGTTTTGACGGGGGCGGGTATGAGTGCCGAGAGCGGGATTAGTACATTTCGCGATGCAGGCGGTTTGTGGGATAAATATCCTGTGGAGCAGGTGGCTACTCCTGAAGGTTATCAGCGGGACCCGGCTCTAGTGATTAATTTCTATAATGAACGCCGGAAACAGTTGTTGGAGGTGAAACCGAACCGTGGGCATGAGTTGTTGGCGGAACTGGAGAAAAATTTCCATGTAACGGTGGTGACACAGAATGTAGATAATCTGCATGAACGCGCCGGAAGCAGCCACATTATTCATCTGCATGGCGAACTGACAAAAGTATGTTCCAGCAGAGATCCATATAATCCTCAATTTATAAAAGAGCTGAAACCGGAAGAATATGAAGTGAAGATGGGAGACAAGGCTGGCGACGGCACTCAATTACGACCTTTCATTGTATGGTTTGGAGAAGCTGTGCCGGAGATTGAAACGGCTATTCAATATGTGGAGAAAGCGGACATTTTCGTCATTATCGGTACATCGCTTAATGTATATCCTGCGGCGGGGCTGCTTCATTATGTACCGAGAGGAGCAGAGGTGTATCTGATTGATCCGAAACCGGTAGATACACATACTTCCCGTTCGATACATGTAATTCAGCAGGGGGCTTCTGAAGGAATGGCCGAATTGAAACAATTGTTGGGAGTTTGAGACTTTCTCCCCTCCGTTTTATTCCAGTTCGCTGGCAAAAATATGATTATTCCGGAGTACTTCCGATATTTCGAGTGCAGTGATATCACTGCACTCGATTCTTAATATTTTCTCCCAATCCTCAAAATCCACATTCCATTTGTCTATTTGAGGGAACTCTGCCAAAAGTTTTCCTATGCGTTTGATGTCGCATTTTTTGGTGATAGAAGTTCGAAAAATCAGAATCTTATTTTCTTTTTCCATATTCTTTAGCGTTTTATTTTAGTGACCGGAACTCCCGGATTGTCATATTGAAATGCAGCCTGAAATTGCGACTTAACAGCGAAAGGCTGCTAAAGCCGCAAAGGGCGGCAATTTCGGTGGCGGAAAGTTCCTTGTTTCGTTTTAATAATAGAGCTGCTTTTTCAATCCGGGTGCGTTTGATATAATCCGTAGGCGTTTCGCCGGTCAGGATTGTAAATACGCGGTGGAAGTGGAAAGGGGAAAAGCATGCGATACCCGCCATTTTCTGTAATGATAACGGTTGGTCAATGTTTTGATGGATATAATCGGTCACTTTGTTGATCCGTAACTGATATTCTTCCTTATTTATATCTTTCGTTTCCATATCTTCTGCAAAATAAAGGATAATAAATGCCGGAGAGTTATCCTATCTTGCTAACTTCTCCGGCAGATAGTCAATCTCTTTTCTGTCCTATATAGAATACATAGCCGTAGTATTCTTTATACTTATTATATAGGCTCTCTTCGTGCCGTTGACCGGCGATGAGGTCTGCGGCAGCTTCATTTCCCGCATACTTCTTCAGAAAGGCTTCCTGAACCGGGAATTGGGGAGCATAGAAATGCTCGGTCCAGCAATTTTCCGGTAAGATGAAATGGGCTGTCGGGATATATCCGGCTTTTTCCATTTGCGCTATTTTTCTCGGAATCGTATCGATTTCCGGGTAATTAGCCATCCAGAAGTCGTCTATTTCGGAGGGGCGTTCCGGGGTGAACCAGGATGCTTCCGTTACAGCGATGAATCCGTTCTTCTTCAGGAACTTGTTCCATTCATTCATGCCGCGTTCGAATCCTATATTATAGATAGCTCCTTCGGACCAGATCAGATCGAGTTCTTCCTCTTGAAACGGCAAAGCGTCCATAGAGCCGACGATACCTTTTACTCTGTCTTCGCAATGGGCTTCTATTGCGTTTCTGTTGAATATTTCGATGAAATCGGGGAAAAGGTCGATACCTGTGATTTGTCCTTTCGTATAGTTAGCCAATGTCATTGTCTGTCCGCCTGTGCCGCAGCCAATATCGGCTATTCTAGCTTTGTCAGACAGTTCGTTGGTGAAACTTAGAGCTTTTTGTGTGACTTCAGGGCTTCCCGGACCTTGGCGTTTTAGTCCTTTGAAGTAATTGCATATCAGTGTGAAATCGAATTCGTGGATTGTTTTTAATTCGTTACTCATTGTTTTTTAATGTTTTAGCTGTACGGTAAATGAAGGCATGTGACGATGCTTGTGATCATTTGACCATACAAATAGTTTAAAATTTAGATATAGAAAATAACTCTGACAAGAGTATGTCAGAAAACATAAGGGATAATCTGTAATGAGAGGAAGGCTTACAGATTATTTACAGAACGGAATCCTTATGGAATGAAAATGAGTTAAACATCCAATTTTTCTTTTAGTTTGTGACAAAGATAGGATTTTAGGTGTAGAACTCAATGATAACTTTGATGAAAAAATACTGTAAACCTGCATTTTAGCAAGAATAGTCAAATAGGGCCCCGTTTGTCTGTCCGGTTGTATGGATGAGATTGAATGCCCAAATTGATTGAAACTACCTATTTTTGAATTACATTTGCAGGATATTAGATACAAATCTCTCATTTAATGTATAATACCGATGAAAAGCAAATTATTACTCACATGTACCATTCTGTTTTTCTGTTCCTCTTTTCTGTGCGGACAGAATCAAACATCTAAAGTTGCAAACTCTGCTGAAACGAATAATGGAGCTGTCCGGCATCCGTGGCAAGGAAAAAGAGTGGGATATTTGGGAGACTCTATTACAGATCCCAACTGCTATGGTGACAAGATAAAGAAATACTGGGACTTCCTGCAGGAATGGCTGGGGATTACTCCTTATATATATGGTATCAGCGGCAGACAATGGAATGATGTGCCCCGCCAGGCTGAGAAACTGAAGCAGGAACACGGGGGAGAAGTGGATGCTATCTTGATTCTGATGGGTACGAATGATTTTAATGACGGTGTGCCTATCGGAGAGTGGTTTACGGAAACAGAAGAACAGGTGATGGCAGCCCGTGGACAGACCAAAAAGCTGGAAACCCGCAAGAAACGTACGCCTATAATGGATGAAAACACGTATAAAGGACGTATCAACATAGGAATCAACAGACTGAAACAACTGTTCCCGGATAAGCAGATTGTACTATTAACTCCGTTGCACCGCTCCCAGGCGGATTTTGGAGAGAAGAACGTGCAACCGGATGAAAACTATCAGAATAGTTGTGGTGAATATGTGGATGCCTACGTACAGGCTGTCAAGGAGGCCGGTAATGTGTGGGGAGTGCCCGTGATTGATTTTAATGCGGTAACCGGGCTGAATCCGATGGTGGAAGAACAACTGCTTTACTTCTACGACGCAGGGTATGACCGTTTACATCCCAGTACAAAAGGACAGATACGTATGGCACGTACGCTGATGTATCAATTGCTTGCGCTGCCCGCAACATTTTAATGGGAACTAGCTTTACCGGTGAGTCACCGCACGAATCACAAACCATGCATGATGTGCTACGGTGTCAATCAGCCCGTAGTGCTTTGCCATGATACGAAATCTCTCTTTGAGAGAGGCTTTCTGATTGCGGGTAGTCATTCCTTCATCCAGATAATCGATAATCGTCAGATGGGTATTGTGTAAGGTGCGCGCTTTTTTCATAAGACGGATGCACCAGTCGAAATCAGCAGAAAAACGATAATTCAGGTTGTAGGGCTCTACCAGTGTGTGGCGGGGGAAGAATGCCTGATGGCAGACTAACATACCCTGTTTGAAGCTTTTCCAGGTGAGCGTTTCGGGGGCGGACAATCTGCGCATCCGCAGGAAGTGTCTGTTCTGGTCTACGATAGCGGTTTCTCCGTAGAGCACATCGGGCAGTTCGCTGCCGTTGATCGTGTGCACCATTTGTTGCAGCGTGTCGTCTTCGTGAAAACAGTCACCCGCATTCAGGAAACAGAGATAATCGCCGCTGGCAAGAGCGATGCCCTTATTCATGGCGTCATACAGCCCTTTGTCCGGTTCGCTGACAACGGTGTGTATGTGCGGGCGGTAGCGGTTGATGATAGAGAGGGTTCCATCCTTGGAAGCTCCGTCTACGATGATGTATTCTATATGATGATAGGTTTGTGAGATAACACTCAGAATCGTGTCTTCCAATACCTTTTCAGCATTGTACGTCACCGTAATAATAGAGAACTTGGGAGTAGGATGGACACTATGCATATTTCCCTGTTATTTTATTGTAGACATCTGTATATTTTTTTGCGACGATGCTCTCCGAATAATTGCCCAAGACCTTGCGGCAGGCTTGTGCGGAGAGTTCATCGTATTCCGGTTCCGTCAATATCCAATGTATACCATTGGCAAAATCTTCCGAAGATTTGTATTGTGCCACGTAACCATTGTGCAGATGGTCGATCATTTCGGGGATACCTCCTACGTTAAAGCCGACACAAGGTACTCCGCATGCCATTGCCTCCATAATCATGTTAGGAAGATTCTCTTCCAGAGACGGGATGGCGAAGAGGTCTACGGCATTGTAGATATTTACCACCTCATGCTCATTTTTGATGTAAGGGAGCGGGTAGACATGGAAAGGAAGTTGTTCCTGTAATTGCTGTGACTGGTTGCCGAATACGACTACCCCCAATGACTCTTTCCATTCCGGATGCTTTTCTGCCAGCAGTTTGCAGGCTTCAATGAGATAGTCGACTCCTTTTCGTTTGTCGGTGATCTTTAACGAGCCGAACAAAACCAGTTTCTTACCTTCCGGCAACATGAACTTGGCACGTGCTTCTTTTTTGTTCATGGGTTTGAACAGGTTGGTATTAATAGCGTTCGGAATATTGGTGACGCTTTTCCCTTCGAACAATGCGCTGGTCCGGGCTTGTTCCTTCAGCCATTGACTGCATGTGACGAAATGGATGGGAGCGTAGCTGTATAACTTTTGTTTTTTGCGGAAAGTGCGGTAAGATAAATCTTTCCGGCTGCCGCCTTTGTAGATGTAAGGGCAGTCGTGACATTCCTGCTGATAGTTCTTGCATTCCCGTGCGTAGTGGCAGATACCGGTACATGGCCACATATCGTGCATGGTCCATACCACAGGTTTGCCGGAAGTGAGTATTTTCCGTATATCTTTCAGCGAGAGCATTCCCTGGTTGACCCAATGCAGGTGGATAACGTCGGCTTGGCGGAATTCCGGGAGTGAGGTGATGTCTGTCCCTGTGTTGGCAATATCAACATCGAACAGATGGTATCGGCGGAAACGATTGGCACTCCAAATAACGATCCGTTCCCACATGAATTTCCACACTTGTAGCCAGTTACTTTTTAAGCGGACCACACTGATTTGGTCGGTTTGTTTGTCACGCACCAGCATTTTGGCTTTGATACCGTTGTTTTTCAGTGACTCCATCAACCGGCTTGCTGCAATGGCCGCTCCTCCTATTCGTTCAGATGTATTTATAATCAGGACTCTCATGGGCAAAAGTTTATGCAAATGTACGTTTTTTAGAGGAAATGTTTGATATTTCCAGTAAGCTTTCTGCTATTTCGCGCGAAAAGATTTCGAGATTGAAGCGTTCTTCTGCCAGCTTGCGTGCATTCTTTCCCATGCGTCGTGCCTCTTCGGGATGGCCGGCGATGTAGCGGATAGCGTTTATCCAGCCTTGTACATCGTTATATTCTACGGTGATGCCGATTTCTTCCTTGTCGATGTCGATTTCGAAGTTGGGGTTGCGTGAGCAGATGACGGGGATGCCGAGGGCAAATGCTTCCACAAGAGTGGTCAGTCCTACGGTGTAGGGGAAGTCCAGACAGCAGATCACGATGCAGCTTTTGCGGGCTACCAGTTTTCCCAGTTCGTAGGGAATCACTCCGTCGGTATAGTGGATATGGATGGAGTCGGGCACTGAATAGCGGTCGAGTATCTTTTTATAGTTGATGTTGCCGCATGAGACGGCAATGTATAAATCCAATTCCTCGTTGGTTGCCGCAAATGACTGAAGCAAGGTGTCCACGTCCCGGTTCTCTTTGCCGGTGGAGATAAATCCTTCGGGCTTCCGGTCGGGCATTTCTGCCAGCAGATGGTCGTAGAAAGGAAGGTCCGGGCCCCAATGTATCAGTTTAAGCTTGTGGGACGGAGCTTTCCGGGTTTTCTGCGAGTCCTGAATCAGTTTCCGGCTGAACAGGAACATTTGGTCGATTCCTTTGTAGAAAAGGCGGGAGATTTGTTCGCGCCATGGTTTGGGGTTGGTGACGACGGCCGTGTGATGCCAGATGACGATGGGTTTGCGGTACAGTCCCAGCGCACGGAGGAAGATGACGGGTTCTATTCCTCGGAAAGAGGTGGCATAGAGTACGTCATATTTTTCCTTGCAGAAGAGAATCTCTTTGGTGGCGTAAAACATGAGCTTCAGGCGACTGGAGAAATATTTGCATTTGTGCATTACGGAATGTATTCCGTAATTTTCCAGCAGAGGAAGTCCGTATAAAATATGCCCGGGGAATTTATATTCTTTCCATTCCTCGTAACTTTCCCGTGTGAGGCGGGTATGGTAAAAATAAATAGTAAGCAACTTCTTTAATGGTGCTTGTTTCTTTTCAGCCATTTGTTTATTCGGTTTTTGACAGCTTTCGTAATGATAGAAAAATTGCCGTATTTCAGGTTGAGGAACAGTTCTTCGAACGAACGCCCTATCTTGATCCACGGATGATCCCAACACATGATGCGGTAGACACTTTTCTTGTATGCTACATTTTCAATGACATAGCGGGGATGCCGCAGCGGAAAGTCCACTTCGTAACGTTTCATGGTGAAGATGCGGCGATAGCCTTTGGGCAGGGTGTGGACCGAGCCAGCGAAATGGGTGGAATCTGCCGTTGCTCCGAGGTTGTTTATCATGTTGCGGGTAGGCACGATGCTTAGTCCGGAGTTGAACAGGATAGAGGCGTGGAAGATGGTTTCATAAAAGGCTTTCTGCTGTTCCCGGTGACGCTGGCACATATAGATAAAGTCGCTCCGGAATTTGCGTTCCTTGATGAGTTGCTCAAGCTGTTGCATGTTGAATGAGTCGTCCAGGAAACTGTAAAACTCGTCCCATTGGTCGACTACCCGTTTCCAGCTCGCCCATCCCCAGATGGAAAAGGTGGTAGTGAAGAAATAGTCGGATGGCATATCCTTGGTGATTTCTTCGGGGTTGAATCCGGCAATCATGCTGATGCGGGTGTCATGTTCGTATTTATCCAGCATCTCCTTGCAGAATTGGAAAAAGGAGACGGAGGGCACGTCGTCGTCTTCCAATACGATGCATTTGTCGACTTTGGAGAAGGCCCATTTCTGTGAGATATATTCCGAAGGGTCACAGCCGAAATTCTTTTCCTGATAAAGGCGTTCTACTTCACATTCCCAGTCTATCTGTGATACGATTTCACGGCAGGCTTCTATTCCGGGCAAATCGCGCTCGTTTCGTGCTCCGTCCTGATAGAGGAAGAGCCGGGACGGACGTGCTTTCTTCACTTGCTCGAACACTTGCGAGAGTTGTTGCGGGCGGTTGAAGAACAGGATAAGTACCGGGACGTCTACTAAAGCGGATTTCATATTCATAGTTCTTGTTTTGGGGTTGTACTGAATGACAGGGCGGCAGGGTAGTGGTTATTCACAGTTTCCTGTTCTTCCTTTGTAAATCGATGCAAAGTCGGATAGTTGTATCGCAGGAACCCTTCCAGATCATCGGGAGCGGTCACGGTGAGGGGACCGAATTTCACCGGTTGCAGGTGGCGGATACTCTCTACGGTCACGTGGTCGGCGGTTGCCATGACGTTGTTGTAGTAGCGGGTGTTTCGTGAGTTGAAACAGCTTTGCACGGATACCAGCATCCGGTAAATTGCTTTTTTAGAGAAAAGAGAGTCGACTATTCTGTTCAGGAGACAGGAGAAGGCTCCCCGGTTTGTAGGGTTCTCTATTTCGCATTTGCCGAAGTGTTTCCACATCCATATTTCTTTTCCCATCAGGCAGCATTTGAGGAAGCCGAGTATGCCGGATTGCATTTGCCGCAACAGTTTGTTGTCGGGGATTCTGTCGAACGGGAAGATATCTACAAAGATGCCCGGATGCATCGGGACGTTCTTGAACATTTCTTCTACGAAAAGGGTGTTGTTCTTCTTGACCTTCGCGTAGTAATAGGGGGTGTGAGGGTCTGTCTCTATCCATGAAAGGAAGTAGGAAGGGCCTAGCTCCCCGGGTGCTACTTTTAAGAATTTGTTGTAATTCTCCCGCGTCATGCCGATGTCTATATCATCATCCCAAGGGAGAATACCCTGATCGTAGAGTGCGCCGATAGCTGTGCCGCCTATCACAAAATAGGGAATATCGTACTTCTGGCACACCCGGATGGTTTCTCCCAATATGTCGTAAAGTTCGGCATGTAATAAATCAAGCTCTTCGGCTGTATATTTCTTGTTCATCGGAAATGGTTAATGCACGTTGTCTTGCAAATGTAGTAATTATATTGCTAAGTTACTATAACTTTAAGTTTCCTTGCATAAATTCGGTGGCCACTCGCCCACGTCCTGGAATGGGGAGGACGGATGCCTGCGGGAAATCCGTGAGCAGACAGTCCGCCGGATTGATCTCCGGATAGAACTTCTTCAACAGGAACAGGCTGGGGCCGGTGGTGATACTTCCTATAAAGACGGAAGCATCCATCAATAGTTGTATCGAACAGAGGAAACGTGCCATTTGTTTCTGTTTCAGCTCTTTGGTGGTCTGTGTGAAGGCGCTGTTGACGTATCCTTGTTCGTTGGGGCTGCAAAGGGTGTACCAGTGTATGTCCGGGGCAAGGGTTTGCACTTGCTCGAAGAGGCGGTAGTCATCGGTCAATACAAAGACGTCTCGGATGGCTGTCTTTTCTTTGATGAGGCGTATGTAGTGTTCCGGTGGCAGCAGGTTGGTTTCGGTTATCTTGTCTCCTCCGCGTATCTGGCATCCTGCGTATTGAGGCGGAAGTTGCAGGGTGGCAGCAAATTGGCGACATTCCTGTGCGGTGGTGTCGTTGAGTTTCCAGGTGATTTCCGTCAGCTTTTGGAAGGTGTGGAGGTAGTCACCGTCTATTCCCAGTTCGGGGATATGGAAATGCTGGTTGGGGTTGAACGTCACTTGGAAGTTGAGCAATACCGGTTTGCCATACGTGAAGAAAGCAAGGGCTTTTCCGATGATATTCTTGCAGATTACTTTCAGTTTCCATTTCAGTAACTTCTTCTTAGATAGTTTTTTGTCTTTCATCAATGCTTGCCATGAAGGCAGGCGATGGGTGTTGTAGGTGCGATGAAACGGTTCGTGCACTTGCTCGCAGAAAGGTGCGAAACAGTCTTCCCAGCCCTTTTCCCATCCGAAGTTGGCGTCGTCGGAGTAAAGCTTGAACTGTATTTTGTGTTGCAGGCAATAGAGCATTGCATGGAGCATATAGGTGTATTCGGTAAAGAATCCGGCGTCTATACCTATGTGATAAATCATCGTCTTTTTGAAAGAACTATTCAGAAGGCGGTATTTGGTGGCAAGATCATTTGGGTTCATGTGTCTTCTTTTTGATGAAGTACTGGATGCTTTCTTTAAAGGTGACCGAACGGCTGCCCCACATGGCGGTTACGTAAAGTGCTGCTGCGAGTGCTATCTTGCTTGCCAGGCGGAGATAAATATTCTCGATGGAGCGGGTGGAGTAATAGGTGATTACCATAACGGTGGCGGCTATTAAAGCATAAGGAAGAATATCTGCCAAAGCATGGTGTAACTTTAGTCCGATTTCCTGTTGCACGAAGAAGTGCCACGTCAGTATCCATAATATATTGATGGATACGTAGACGGCAAGCATGGCATAGATTCCGTGCGAATGGGCCAAAAGGACACTCGTGAGTAGAATAATGCCGAGCACTATGGTGTTCCACATATAGATGTGGGATTTTCCTTTGCTGATGATGAGTTGCTGATAGAGTCCTGCAATAGGGATAAAAGCTCCACTAATACAGAGTATTTGCATGATAGATATGCTGGAGTGCCATTTGTCGGTGATGGCAATAGTAATTAGTTCTTGCGATATAATGGACAATCCCAACATGGCAGGAAACGAGACAAAGGCGGTGAAACGCAGCATTTTGCGAAATACCCGTTTTTGCCGTTCAAGGTCGTCCGACACTTTGGTGAGTACCGGCTGTGCCACTCCGTTTATCATGCCCGATATGAAAGATTGCCCCATTGTACACCATTTGTTGGCCTGATTGTAATATCCTACTTCCTTTTCGGTGTAGAACTTACCCAGTATCACGGAAAACAGGTTGTTGTTGATGTGATTGAAGATATTGGTGATTAAAAGTTTTCCACTGAATCCGAACATCTGTTTTATAGGAGCGAGATTGAATTCGAACGTAGGCCGCCAACTTGAAAAGTACCAGTTGCAAGCTGTATTGACGGCTACATAAACTATGCCTTGTGTGGCATACCCCCAATATGAGAAGCCTAGATAGGCAAGTGTGACTCCGGCAATGCCGGATATGGTAACTCCGATAACCATGGATAAAGACCGTTGCTTAATCATCAGATTACGCTGCAAATAGGCACTGTGGGAAATTCCCAAACTAGCGATAACAAAGCCTGTGAAAGCATATCGGGCTAGCGGTTTCAGTTCAGGAGTTTTGTAAAAATCAGCAATGAGTGGTGCGCACAGGAATAACACTAGATACAAGCACAGACTGATTGAAATGTTGAACCAGAATACGGCATTATAATCTTTATGTGTCACTTCTTTTCTAGTGACAAGGGCGGCTGTGAAACCACTTTCTTGTATTGAGCTGGCTATGAGGGAGAAAATGGACAACATTCCTACCATACCATAGTCTGAAGGAGTAAGTAACCGCCCGAGGAAAACTCCGAAAACAAGGGTGAGCAGCTGCTGTATGCCGTTGCTGAATCCTCCCCAAAATAATCCTTTGGCTGTTTTCTCTTTTAGTGACTGATTCTCGCTCATGCTATTATTTTACTTTATCGGATAGTATCTTTGCTTGTTGCTGTTCGGAAAATTCTTTCTTCCATTCTTCTACTTTCTGTTGGATAAGTTGTATGGTAGGTAGGTGTAATCACTTGTGAACGCAGTGCGTTCACAAGTGGATATGTTTTGTAAAATTGTCGGCAAAAAGCTAATTAGTTATTTCCAATTGCGCCTATACTGTAGGCGCAATTGAAAATTCTTATTTTACTTCGCTGCCCGGCTTCACCTCACGTCCCGGCATGATAACTGCCAGACTGCCGTCGTTGTTTTCGGCACTTAGAATCATACCTTCGCTGACGATACCTTTCAGTTTGCGCGGAGCAAGGTTGGCGATGAAGCAAACCTGCTTGCCTACCAGTTCTTCCGGTTGATAATGCTTGGCAATACCCGATACGATGGTACGTGTTTCCAGTCCGTCGTCGATTTTGAATTGCAGCAGTTTATCCGCTTTCGGCACTTTCTGACATTCAAGAATGGTACCTACACGGATATCCAGTTTCGTGAAGTCGTCGAATTCGATGTTCGGACGGATAGGATTAGCTTTGTAGTTGGCTTCTTCGTTTGCCTTCTTTGTATCAAGCAATTTTTGTACTTGTGCTTCGATAGTGGCGTCTTCGATCTTTTCGAACAATAATTCCGGTTTGTTCAACTGGTGACCTACAGGAAGAAGGTCGTCACGTCCCAGCTCAGACCATTCGAAAGTATTCATGTTCAGCATTTTGCGGAGTTTTTCCGAGCTGAACGGCAGGAATGGATCGAAGGCGATGGCAAGGTTGGCAACTAGTTGCAGGGAGATGTTGAGGATGGTACCTACACGCTCCATATCTGTTTTTGCCAGTTTCCACGGTTCGGTGTCGGCCAGGTATTTGTTGCCGATACGTGCCAGGTTCATAGCTTCTTTTTGTGCGTCGCGGAATTTGAATACGTCGAGCAATTTTTCCACTTCGGCTTTTACGTCTGCAAATTCTTTCAGCGTTTCTTTGTCGTAGTCGGTCAATTCACCTTTCGCAGGCACGCGTCCGTCGAAGTATTTTTGAGTCAATACCATTGCACGGTTCACGAAGTTACCGTATACGGCTACCAGCTCGTTGTTATTGCGTGCCTGGAAGTCTTTCCAGGTGAAGTCGTTGTCTTTCGTTTCCGGTGCGTTGGCGGTCAGTACGTAGCGGAGTACGTCCTGTTTGCCGGGAAAGTCGGCCAGGTATTCGTGCAACCATACAGCCCAGTTGCGGGAAGTGGAGATTTTGTCTCCTTCGAGGTTGAGGAATTCGTTGCTCGGCACGTTGTCCGGCAGGATATAGCTGCCTTCTGCTTTCAGCATGGCGGGGAATACGATGCAGTGGAACACGATGTTGTCTTTTCCGATGAAGTGGATCAGGCGGGTTTCAGGATCCTTCCACCATGTTTCCCAGCTGTCGGGGAGAAGTTCTTTGGTGTTGGAGATGTATCCGATAGGAGCGTCAAACCATACGTAGAGCACTTTACCTTCTGCTCCTTCTACCGGTACAGGAATACCCCAATCGAGGTCACGGCTCACGGCACGTGGTTGCAGTCCCATGTCGAGCCAGCTCTTGCATTGGCCGTATACGTTGGGACGCCATTCTTTATGATCTTCCAGAATCCATTTGCGCAGCCATGCTTCGTGCTTGTCGAGAGGAAGATACCAGTGTTTGGTTTCTTTCATTACCGGTTTGCTGCCGCTGATGGCACTTTTCGGGTTGATAAGATCCGTAGGAGAAAGCGAGGTTCCGCACTTCTCGCATTGGTCACCGTAAGCGCCTTCCGAATGGCAGTGGGGACATTCTCCGGTGATATAACGGTCGGCAAGGAATGTTTTTGCTTCCTCGTCGTAATATTGTTCAGACGTTTTTTCGATGAATTCGCCTTTATTGTACAATGTTTTGAAGAAATCAGAAGCCAGTTGGTGATGTGTCGGTGAAGTGGTGCGGCTATACACGTCGAATGAGATACCGAATTCTTCGAATGATTTTTTTATCAGCGCATGATAACGGTCTACTACATCCTGCGGAGTAATTCCTTCTTTCTTGGCACGGATTGTGATAGGTACCCCGTGTTCGTCCGAACCTCCGATGAATAATACATCTTCTTTTTTCAGACGCAGATAGCGCACATAAATATCTGCCGGTACGTATACACCAGCCAGGTGACCGATGTGGACAGGCCCGTTCGCATACGGAAGTGCCGATGTGACGGTGGTTCTTTTGAATTTCTTTTCCATTATATAGTGTGATTTTTGTTGTTTCAGCTTTGCAATGTGCAAAGATAGTGACTTTTCATCACAGATTACACGGATTAACGTAGATTTTTCATTCTCATAATCGTGGTTGTCTTGTAGTTGTGGCTGTCTTCATAGCAGTGGTGACTGACTTCATAGCAGTGGTGACTGTACTTACAACATCCAGCAGGATTTTTAAGAATTAATATAGAAAGATCTGCATTAATCTGTGTAATCTGTGGTGAGTCTTACATCATCATGTGTCTTCTGATGGAGAACTTCACAATCGCCATTGCGTTGATGGACGCGAATGGAATATCCATC
>NZ_JADMQH010000026.1:0-62716 GCF_015559655.1 Bacteroides sp. 1001136B_160425_E2
TTATTTTAGATTACCCCCGTTTTGGCCGTCAAACCGTTTTTTGGGGGGAATGCTTAAAGATACAAAAAAGGCAACTAACTCGCAATGAATTAGTTGCCTTAAATTTTCCTATTTCAGGAATATCCCTACTCATTAAAGATTCATGGGGTGATACTCATAGCAAGTACACCCCATGAAATATATCATTTAAGAGTTCTCTTCCTGTCATTCCGTATAAACTCCAGCAATCTTTCCACTGCTTCTTCTTCGGGAATATTCTTTTCTACACAGACCTTGCCTTTATAAAGACTGATTTTACCCCGTCCGGCACCTACATAACCGTAGTCAGCATCCGCCATCTCACCGGGACCATTCACGATACAGCCCATAATGCCGATCTTCAAGCCTTTCAAATGTGAAGTAGCTGCCTTGATACGGGCAATTGTCTTCTCCAAGTCGTAAAGCGTACGGCCACAACCGGGACAAGATATGTATTCTGTCTTAGAGGTACGAGTACGTCCGGCCTGCAAGATTCCGAAAGCTGTGGCGTCAACAACGGCATGGCTCAAGCTACCCTGATTGAACAGGAAGATACCATCGCAAAGACCGTCAAAGATCAAGGCTCCCATATCGGCTGCGGATTTTATCTGCAGATTCTCCGCATCATCTTCCGCATAATGCTGGAAGAAGACAACCGGATTTTGCAAACCTTCCGTCATTAGCTGATGTACCAATGCACGGTGCTCACCCAAACGGTTCGGATGATTGCTTTGAGAGATGATTACCACTTCCGGGTGGTACTTCAGACAGGTTATCACTTCATCCGTCTGGGCCATATAGGGTATAAACAGGAATTTAAGCGCTGCATCGCATTCCCCCATCAACGGTAGTTGCGCATGATTAAAAGCAGGCCAGGTTCCAGCCTCTCCTTGCCATACGTCCGCATCAAGAATATATTCCACGCCTTCTTCCCGTTGCTCGGGCAAGGCTCTTCCGGCATAAATATAGTCCGGAGTGAATTGCGGATTTACTTCCGTTTTTCCATCCATGCGGTCGGCAATGACTACGGGCACATGTTCGCCTCCAATATTACGGACTGCTTTTGTCTTTCGGCGTTCAGGAGACAGATAGTTGAATTCCGGTGCTTCCAATCCCGGAATATAGGGATGATCCTGCCTCAACAGAACATAATCCACCAATTTACGGGCTACCGGAATTTCAGCTTCGGGGGCTTCACTCAAAGATACCCGGATGGTATCTCCCAACCCGTCGCTCAACAATGCGCCGATGCCGAGAGCCGACTTGATACGCCCGTCCTCTCCGTCTCCGGCTTCTGTCACTCCGAGGTGTAGCGGGAAAGTCATCCCCTCTTTTTCCATGACGTCCACCAACAGACGAACGGTCTTCACCATGACCACTGTATTGGAGGCTTTGATGGAAATCACCACATCTGTGAAGTTTTCCGCTACACAGATACGAAGGAATTCCATACAGGATTCCACCATTCCTTCGGGAGTATCACCATAGCGTGACATGATGCGGTCGGACAAAGAACCATGATTCACACCGATCCGGATCGCAGTGTGATTCTCCTTACAGATATTCAGGAACGGGACAAACCGGTCATGGATTTTCTGTATTTCCTGCGCATACTCCTCGTCTGTATATTCCAGTTTTTTAAAAGTACGCGCAGCATCTACATAGTTTCCCGGATTGATGCGCACCTTTTCCGCATATTGAGCAGCTACATCCGCCACTTTCGGATTGAAATGCACATCGGCAACCAATGGAACCATATATCCCTGACTACGCAGTCCGATATTGATATTCATCAGATTCTCCGCTTCCTTAATACCCTGTGTTGTGAGGCGGACATACTCGCCACCTGCGTCAACAATACGTTTCGCCTGTTCCACACAAGCCTGCGTGTCCTGCGTAGACGTATTGGTCATCGACTGGACACGAATAGAATTGGGGCCGCCCAACGGCACAGCCCCAATATTTACTTCTGTGGTTTCTCTTCGAAAATAATTGAATAGATCAACCATTTTAATTTACGATTTTACGATTTACGATTAAAAATACTTTATGCACAATGTGAAAGACAAGATACCATGTACAAAGACAACATACGATTCACGAAGATATTTCAATCGTCAATCGTAAATTGTCAAATCGTAAATCACATTAGTTTGTTTTATATTCAAACTTAACTTCTTTCAGTTCCTCGTTTGCTTTTACGATTTTCTTTTTCAGCCCTTCTTTGTAAGCAGCAAAAGCTTCTGCCAATTTCTCGTCACTCAATGCCAACATTTGAATGGCAAGGATAGCGGCATTCATCGCTCCGTTTATAGCAACCGTTGCCACAGGAATGCCCGGAGGCATCTGGATGATAGAATAAAGCGCGTCTACACCATCAAGCACGGAACCTTTTACGGGTACTCCGATCACCGGCAGTGTAGTGTTGGCTGCAATTACACCGGGAAGGGCAGCAGCCATTCCGGCAGCGGCAATAATAACTTTAATGCCACGGTTGCGGGCATTCTTGGCAAACTCTTCCACAGCTTCAGGCGTGCGGTGAGCAGAAAGCGCGTTCATTTCGAACGGTACATGCATATCATTCAGCAGTTGCGCAGCCTTCTCCATAACAGGAAGGTCGGACGTGCTACCCATGATAATACTTACAATTGGAGTCATAGAATAAAAATTAAAGAGCCACTTCTCAACCCTCTTCCTAAAAAAAGAGGGTAAAGCCGGCTTCGGATTATAGTATCTTTTACATTATTCGATTGATGTAGTGAAGAAAACCTTACCCATTCACCACCGCTTTATACGCTTCGGCATCCAGCAGGTCCTCCACAGCTTTTATATCTGTCGGTTTCACTTTAATCAGCCAACCTTCACCATACGGATCTTTATTAACCAGTTCCGGATTTTCTTCCAATGCCTCGTTTTGTTCGAGCACCTCACCGGCTACAGGCAGGAAAAGATCGGAAATTGTTTTCACTACTTCGATGGTTCCGAATGTTTCACCGGCTTCCAACGTTTCACCAACAGTCGGTATGTCTACGAACACAATATCACCCAATTGTTCTTGAGCATAATCAGTGATACCTACGTATGCAATGTCTCCTTCAACGCGAATCCATTCGTGTTCGCTCGTGTACTTCAAATTCTGTGGAAAGTTCATAATAATTAGTTTTTAGGATTTATACTGTTTTAAAATAAAAATACTCGAAATAAGATGTTACTCACCGGATGAAGTACCAAAAGGGCACATATCAAGCCTACCGCAAAACCGGAAAGCACCTCACCCAACGTGTGATGTCCCAAGATAATTCGTGCAGAGCCTAATATACCGGCAATCAATATAAACAAGCATAACCATCCGACCGGATTGTAACCGAACAAAGCGCTGAAAGAAATCAGTCCGCCGATCACTCCGCCCATTCCTGCCATGTGTTCGCTCAATTTCCATTTCAAATTCACTGCGATGCAGATAATAGAAACCACCAAAGAAGCGAGGATGATGCCTGTCATATACCAGGGAATGTTCAGCCTGCGCATCATCAACAGGCAGAACACATACGAGATGATAGTCAGCAGAATCGGTACATAACGTTTCTTACGCTCACTCAACTCCTGACGGGCAAAACCATTTATTTTGCGAAACAGGAAAATGGTAATGGTAGGTGTCAGTATGGTAAAGCAGTAAACAATTCCCAACACGATCAACTTATATTGTATCGGCATGATACGAAGATAAGAAAACAGGAATAACACCAGAAACGATAAAAACGGAATAGAAAATGGAGTAAAGACCATCGAAGTAGCTCTCGCCACCTGCAACATTGTCTTATCCGCTATGATATGTTCTCTCTCTCTGTCCATCAGCACTAATACTTGATACTTTATACTTAATACTTTATATTCGTTCTCATTTTCGAAGTCTCGCAACCGGAATATTCAACTGCTGACGGTATTTGGCTACCGTTCTACGAGCAATGGGATAACCTTTCTCTTTCAAGATGTCCGCCAATTCATCATCTGTCAGCGGTTTCTTCTTGTCCTCCCCATCAATACACTCTTTCAGGATCTTGCGTATCTCACGGACAGACATTTCTTCACCGTCCTCTGTGGTATACCCGTCGCTGAAAAAGAATTTGAGCGGATAAATACCGTAATTTGTCTGCACATATTTACTGTTGCTCACACGGGAGATCGTTGAAATGTCCAGTCCGGTACGTTCAGCCACATCTTTCAAAATCATCGGTTTCAACAGAGATTCGTCTCCTTCAAGGAAGAAAGGACGTTGTAAGTCAATGATAGCCTGCATGGTAGTCATCAGGGTATTCTGACGTTGCCGCACAGCATCGATAAATCCTTGTGCCGCATCCATTTTCTGCTTCAGGAACATCATCGCTTCTTTGGATTCTTTTGATTGATTAGCCCTGTTTTTGGTATGCTCCTCCACCATTTCCGTGAAGTCACGACTCATACGGAGTTCGGGGACATTACGGTTATTGAGGCTTACATTGATGGTTCCGTCATCATACGTTTCCACAATAAAGTCGGGAACTATTTGTTGGAGGTTCCTGCCGATCGCTTCTCCCAAAGAAGCACCCGGACGGGGATTCAGCTTGGTTATCTCATTAAGAGCTTCCTGGAAAGTCTCTTCATCAATATCCAGTTTTCTTATAATCTTCTCCCAGTGTTTACGGGTGAATTCTTCATAACACTCCCTGATGATACGTTCTTCCAGTTCCAATATCGGGTTGGGCTTCTTCTCCTCATCCTTCTTCCGGCAAATCTGTATCAACAGACATTCCTGAAGGCTACGGGCACCGATACCAGCGGGATCAAAGTCCTGCAAGATACATAGTGCTTCTTCCAGTTCTTCTTCTGTCGATTCAATGCCGGCATAAATCGCCAGTTCATCGCAGATACTCTCCAATGACTTACGGAGCAGTCCGTCATCGTCCAATGAACCGATCAGATATTCCACCAGGTCACGCTGATGTTCAGTCAGGTTGCGTTCACGCAACTGTTCTTTCAGGATTTCATAAAAAGAGGTGGAATCAGAGAACGGAATATCCTCTGCCTGTTCATCTTTCGAGCGATTGTTTTCTTGTAATTTATAATCGGGAATATCATCTTCAGTCAGATAATCACTCAAAGAATCATAATCATTGGCATCGCTATCCATGCCATCTTCCGTAGTATCGGAATCAGAATACTCATCCGCAACGCTTTCTTCTTTACCTTCTTCAAGTGCCGGATTTTCAAGCAGTTCAGCATGGATACGGTCTTCCAGCTCTACTGCGGGAAGCTCCAACAGTTTCACGACCAGAATCTGCTGGGGCGAAAGCGTTTGTACCTGCTGTTGCGCCTGAGATTGTATTTGACGGGAACCTTGTGCCATATTCGTTTTTGCTTTCTACTATTTCTCGCTACAAAAGTAACTTTTTAACGAGAGATTACACAGATTAGGGAGATAATTTTTAATCCTATAACACAAAATTCGTTATCTTTGTTGCACGAACTTAAAAATTAGGACAATATGTTTGCCAAAGAAACGTATATGCAGCGAAGAGCCCTGCTAAAAAAAAATTTAGGCTCCGGGGTATTGTTATTTCTCGGAAATGACGAGTGTGGACTGAACTACGAGGATAACACCTTCCGTTATCGTCAGGATTCCACTTTCCTTTATTATTTCGGACTTTCATGCGCCGGCCTTTCGGCTATTATTGATATTGATGAAGACAAAGAAATCATTTTTGGAGATGAACTGTCTATCGACGCAATCGTATGGATGGGATCGCAACCTACATTACACGAAAAATGTGAACGTGTGGGCGTAAAAAATCTGATGCCGTCCGCAGAAATCACAAGCTATCTCCACAAGTGCGTCCAAAAAGGGAAAGCGGTTCATTATCTGCCGCCTTACCGTCCCGAGCATAAGTTGAAACTGATGGATTGGTTGGGTATTCCCCCTACACGTCAGGAAGGTTCTGTTCCATTCATCCGTGCCGTTATCGCCCAACGTAATTATAAATCTGCTGAAGAAATTGTAGAAATAGAGAAGGCTTGCGATGTAACTGCCGATATGCACATCACTGCCATGAAAGTGCTTCGTCCGGGCATGTATGAATACGAGGTGGTAGCGGAAATGAACCGGGTGGCCGAATCTAACAACTGCCAGCTTTCGTTCGCCACCATTGCCACTATCAACGGACAGACCTTACACAACCATTATCATGGGAATAAAGTAAAATCGGGTGATCTGTTTCTAATTGATGCAGGCGCAGAAGTAGAATCAGGCTATGCAGGCGACATGTCGTCTACCATTCCTGCCGACAAAAAGTTTACAGCCCGTCAGCGCGAAGTATACGAGATCCAGAATGCGATGCATTTGGAATCTGTAAAAGCTCTTCGTCCGGGTATTCCTTATATGGACGTATACGAACTGTCTGCCCGTGTCATGGTAGACGGGATGAAGACACTCGGATTGATGAAAGGAAATACGGAAGATGCGGTCCGCGAAGGTGCCCATGCGCTATTTTATCCTCATGGATTAGGACACATGATGGGACTGGACGTACACGATATGGAAAATCTGGGAGAAATATGGGTAGGATATAATGGCCAGCCGAAGAGCACACAGTTCGGTCGCAAATCGCAACGTCTCGCCATTCCGTTGGAACCGGGATTTGTACACACAGTAGAACCGGGTATTTATTTTATTCCGGAATTGATCGACATGTGGAAAGCAGAAAAGAAATTTACTGATTTTATCAACTATGAAGTAGTGGAGACTTATAAGGACTTCGGCGGTATCCGTAATGAGGAAGATTATCTGATTACAGAAACCGGCGCCCGCCGGTTAGGCAAGAAAATTCCTTTGACACCGGAAGAGGTGGAAGCTTTAAGATAAAAACAATGAATAACACCATGAAAAGACTACTTTTATCTGTATGGCTATTGTCACTTACCTTACTGTCCGCCGTAGCTGAAAACTATCCTTATAAAAGCGATGTGCTTTGGGTCACCGTGCCCAATCATGCCGACTGGCTTTATAAAACCGGAGAAAAGGCAACTGTGGAAGTACAATTCTACAAATACGGTATTCCCAGGGATAATGTAACCGTCACTTATGAAATAGGTGGTGATATGATGCCTGTTGCCGATACAAAAGGAAGTGTAACTTTAAAGAATGGCAGGGGGATGATTCCCGTGGGCACAATGAAAGAGCCGGGATTCCGCGACTGTCGCCTGAAAGCAACCGTAGATGGAAAGACCTATTCACATCATATAAAAGTAGGATTTTCACCGGAGAAACTTCGCCCATATACAACCATGCCTTCCGATTTCAAGGAATTTTGGGAAAAGGCTAAAGCGGAACAAAAGGAGTTTCCCCTAACGTATACCAAAGAACATGTCGAAAAATATTCCACTGATAAAATAGACTGTTATCTCGTAAAATTGCAGCTAAACAAACGTGGACAATGCGTCTACGGATATTTATTCTACCCGAAAAAAGAAGGAAAGTTTCCGGTTGTCTTGTGCCCTCCGGGAGCTGGTATCAAAACCATCAAAGAGCCTCTACGCCATAAATATTATGCAGAGCAAGGATGCATCCGTTTTGAGTTCGAGATACACGGCCTGAATCCGGAAATGACTGATGAAGAATTTAAAGAAATCAGCAACGCTTTCAATGGCAGAGAAAACGGCTATCTGACCAATGGGCTCGACAGTCGTGATAATTACTATATGAAGCGGGTATATCTGGCCTGCGTACGCGGTATCGACTTTCTAACGTCCCTACCGGAATGGGATGGCAAAAATGTGATCGCACAAGGAGGTAGCCAGGGAGGCGCCCTGGCATTAATCGCTGCCGGACTGGATGAACGGGTGACAGCCTGTGTCGCCAATCATCCCGCATTAAGCGATATGGCAGGCTATAAAGCCGGACGTGCCGGTGGATATCCGCATTTCTTTAGAAATTCGGTGGATATGGATACCCCCGAGAAAATAAAGACAATGGCCTATTATGATGTAGTGAACTTTGCTAAATTGATAAAAGCAGACACCTATATAACATGGGGATTCAATGATGACACCTGTCCTCCGACCACCAGTTATATTGTATACAATGTACTAAACTGTCCGAAAGAAGCCCTGATTACTCCTATTAATGAGCATTGGACCTCTAACGATACGGAGTATGGACATCTGCTTTGGATAAAGAAGCATTTGAAATAAAGAATCAATCATTCCATCTGGATACGGGCAACTCTTTTTTCCCATAACCTTTCTTCCAGGCATACGCTTTTCTCTTTCGGAGATAAAGCGTATCGCCACAATGTTTTATCGCCTCCCAATTAAATATAGAATGGTGGCAGATGATCTTTTCAAACCAATAAAGCAGGTCATAAGTTATGAATGGTAGTATCATACACCACCATGAAAACAGCAAAGACAAAATCAACGCTGGTATCAGAGTCAGAGAAAAGCATTCCCAATATTGCTTTGCATGTATCCGTAACTCCATATCTTCCCAAACTTCCAGATATTTATACTGGGTAAAGAAAAACCAGCCTAACATAAAATAGTGTTTCTTTCCTTTTCCCAAGAACCACTTTGCTAAAAGACTATTATAAAAAATCATATTCACATTTTTTTTGTTGCATGCAGTCCTTTTATAACAGCAAAAGTAACCAAAGGTTCAATATTATAGTTTAGTATAACAGTCATTATACAGTATTCTCCCCTAAAGAATCCTATTCAAATATTGTTTATTTTGTATTCTCTTGCCTTACTACAACAAAAGGTAATTCATATTTCATGCAAAGAAAACACAAATAACGAATATATCCTAATTTTTATACTTAATATTTAAAGCTACTACCTCCCAAAAATTCACGCAACAAAGAGGTTGGTGGAATCTCCTTATCCTGTACCGGAACAAAATATTTGATAAACTTCAGTAACCGGTATGCTTCGCAATATTCCGGACAGTTGCGCGGGACCCCCATCAGAATAGGTTCGGCATGCAGGCGGAGTACTGCAAACTCAAAAAGCAGCGCTGAATTAAACATTACGTCGGCATTCTCTTGATAGGGAAAAATCCATTTATCTTCACCGGCACGTACACTAGGCCAGCGTGATATGGTTTCACGTGCCGAATATCCCCGATAATTGAAGTCACGGATAATGCGACGCAACAAACGGTTGTCGGTTGTCGGAATCCAGTTATGGTCATCCAAAGAGATGGTGGTCAATGCTGAAACATAAATCTTGAATTTCCGTTCAGTCGGTATATGCGGTGTCAGTTCCGGATTCAGGGCATGAATACCTTCCAGAATCAGAATCGTATTATCTTCTATTTTCAGTTTATCACCTTTATACTCCTTCTTGCCAAGAGAGAAATTAAAACGGGGCAGTTCGACCTCTTCACCGCGCAGGAGTGCCTGCAACTGTTGATTGAACAGTTCCAAATCAAGTGCATACAATGATTCATAATCATAATTTCCGTTTTCATCCAGAGGAGTCTCTTCACGATCCACAAAGTAATTATCCAAAGAGATCGGGAATGGTTTCAGTCCATTGGTCATTAGCTGGATAGAAAGCCGTTTGCTAAAAGTTGTCTTTCCCGAAGAAGACGGTCCGGCAATCAATACCAGTTTTACCCGGTTACCATTTTCACCACGATGGAATATAGTATCGGCTATCTGGGCTATTTTCTTCTCCTGCAGTGCTTCTGCAACATTTATCAGATCGGTTGCATGTCCCTCTTCACAGGCCAGGTTAAAATCTCCGGCATTATTAAGCCCCATGATATAACTCCAGTTCAGATATTCTTTAAAGACATCCAGCATTTTCTCCTGCTTCACCACATCTTCAAGCACATTCGGGTTTTCCCGGCTCGGAATCCGGAGAAGCAATCCATCGTAATATTTCACGATATCGAATAATTTAAGATATCCTGTACTAGGCAGCAGGTTCCCATAATAATAATCAACGGTATCCCCCAATGTATAATAATAGGTATAGAGCGAACCGGAAGTTTCCAGCAATCTCACTTTATCATTCATTCCCCGCTCGCTGAAAACACGCACAGCTTCAGCCGTGTGACATTCAATGCGGTGATAAGAAATATTTTCCGCGATAATCTCCTGCATCCGTTGTTTGATGCGTGTCACATCTTCCAGTTCGATGGGACGTCCAATCCGCAAGTTGCAGAAATAGCCTTTTGAAACAGGATGTTCTACAAACAATTTTCCGTCGGGAAACAGTTCCGTGACGGCCTTAAACAATACAAAGCAGAGCGAACGGACATAAGTACGCATACCGGACTGATCTCTCACATCCAGAAACTCTACATCCTTATTATTATAAACTCTGAAATTAAGTCCCTCGGAACGATTATTGACCTTGGCACTTACTACTTGATAAGGAAAATTAAGATTAAAACCGTAATAAATATCCAAAAGTGAGCTTCCGATAGGGAATTCTTTGGAAATATTGTTATTTTTGCAACATATTTGTAACATCTGTTTCATCGAGTTCGTTAAAAGGTGAATAATTTGGGACTAATATACTTATAATCAGATAGAGAACAAATAACCATTAAAAATATTATAGATGGAATATTCTTTTTATGATTTTTTAAAGCTCATAGGCTCATTAGGACTCTTCCTTTACGGAATGAAGATTATGAGCGAGGGCTTACAAAAGGTCGCGGGTGACAGATTGCGAAGTATTCTAACGGCAATGACTACCAATCGGGTAACGGGAGTTTTAACAGGAGTGTTAATAACAGCTCTTATCCAGTCTTCTTCAGCAACGACAGTGATGGTCGTAAGTTTCGTAAACGCCGGATTGCTCACACTTGCCGAATCCATCAGCGTCATTATGGGTGCTAATATCGGTACTACCGTGACTGCCTGGATCATTTCAATTTTCGGATTTAAGGTTGATATGGCAGCCTTCGCTCTCCCGCTCTTAGCCGTCGCCCTTCCGCTCATCTTCTCCGGCAAAAGCAACCGCAAGTCCATCGGTGAATTCATTTTCGGTTTTTCTTTCCTTTTCATGGGTCTTTCTTACCTGAAAGCAAACGCGCCCGACCTGAACGCCAACCCGGAAATGCTTGCCTTCGTACAGAACTACACAGACATGGGATTCTTCTCCATCATTCTGTTCTTACTCATCGGTACTATATTGACGATGATTGTACAGGCCTCCGCAGCCACCATGGCAATTACATTGATTATGTGTGCCAATGGATGGATCAGTCTGGAACTGGGAGCAGCACTCGTTTTGGGAGAAAATATCGGAACCACTATCACGGCCAATCTTGCCGCACTTACAGCCAACACACAGGCTAAGCGGGCAGCATTGGCCCATTTTGTTTTTAATGTGTTCGGTGTTATCTGGGTATTGATTATCTTCCATCCTTTCATGCAGTTGGTAAACTGGGTAGTAGACACCTTTTTCCAAAGTAGTAATCCGGAAGTTGCCATCTCCTACAAGCTATCTGCTTTCCACTCGATTTTCAATATCTGCAACGTATGTATCCTGATATGGGCCGTAAAACTGATTGAACGTACTGTATGCGCTTTAATCCATCCCAAAGAAGAGGACGAAGAACCTCGTTTGCGGTTTATCACTGGTGGTATGCTTTCTACCGCTGAACTCTCTATCCTTCAGGCACGCAAAGAAATCCATCTTTTTGCAGAACGTACACACCGGATGTTCGGTATGGTACAGGATCTGCTACACACAGAAAAGGATGACGATTTCAACAAGCTGTTCAGTCGGATTGAGAAATATGAGAATATCAGCGACAACATGGAGCTTGAAATAGCTAACTACCTGAATCAGGTATCTGAAGGCCGGTTAAGTTCTGAAAGTAAACTACAGATACGCGCTATGCTGCGTGAAGTGACGGAAATTGAAAGTATCGGTGACAGTTGTTATAATCTGGCACGTACCATCAACCGGAAACGTCAGACCAACCAGGATTTTACCGAGAAACAATATGAACATATCCACCTCATGATGAAGCTGACTAACGACGCACTTGCTCAAATGATTGTGGTTGTAGAAAAACCGGAACATCAGAACATTGACATCAATAAGTCCTTCAACATCGAAAATGAAATTAATAACTACCGTAACCAACTGAAAAATCAGAATATTCTGGACGTAAACAACAAAGAATACGATTATCAGATGGGAGTTTATTACATGGATATTATCGCCGAATGTGAAAAACTGGGCGACTATGTAGTAAATGTAGTAGAAGCCAGCAGCGATGTGAAAGAGAAAAAAGCTTCTTGAGAGAGCTTAATTGAATCATAAAAAGGAGAATCAGGTCTGTCATAGCATAACTGATTCTCCTTTTAATAATTCTCTCTCTCTTGGTTTTATCCTTCGTACGGTTCAAAATCTTCTTTGCCGACTCCGCATAATGGACAAGTCCAATCATCTGGAATGTCTTCAAATGCTGTTCCTGGTTCAATTCCGCTTTCCGGATCTCCTTGTTCGGGGTCGTAAATATATTCACAGACCGTGCAAATGTACTTTTTCATAACGTTCGTATTTTTAAATGGTTTTCTGAATAATATAACACAAACAGCAAGATATTTGTTCAACACTATTTCCAAACTAAAGAAAAAAACTATCTTTGTAGTCATATTATCAAGCTAAAACAACAATATAACACTATGCTTATAGCACTATTGTCTACCTTAATAGTTTTATGCGCAATCCTACTAATCAGTTTTTTATGGGAACGTAGGAAATGCCTGCGGATGCAACAACGATTGTTCCGTGAATCCAGAAAGTTGGAACGTACCAGCCATATCGCTGCTGCTATCTTAAAGAATGTGCATGCCTTTATTCTGCTAATAGACAACGATTTTAAAGTGCTGAAGACCAATTATTATCAGAAAACCGGAACCAAGAAAGGAACAGAAGAAAAAAGAGTGGGCGACCTGCTGCAATGCCGTAACGCATTGGCAGCCGAAGGAGGTTGTGGCACACATAGTTTTTGCGGTTCCTGTCCGATACGTACTGCCATACGCCAGGCCTTTGAACAGAGACGGAACTTCACGGATCTCGAAGCAACTTTATCCGTAGTCACATCTGATAATACGACTGTGGAATGTAACGCAGTCATATCCGGCTCCTACTTCCTTCTTAATGAAGAAGAGAATATGGTCATCACCGTACATGACGTCACCCGGCGGAAACAAGCCGAAGAGGAATTGAGACTAGCCAAAGAAAAAGCTGAAAAAGCGGATATTTCAAAATCTGCCTTTTTAGCTAATATGAGCCATGAAATCCGCACCCCTCTCAATGCCATCACCGGATTTGCAGAGGTACTAGGTAGCGCAAATACCGAAGAGGAAAAGGCTCAATACCAGGAAATCATAAAAATGAATGCCGACCTCCTGATGCAGTTGGTCAACGATATTCTGGATATGTCTAAAATCGAAGCCGGAACATTGGAATTTGTACAGACAACAGTTGACGTCAATCTATTACTTTCAGATTTACAACAACTTTTCCAAATGAGAGTCAATGACGCCGGAGGAAAGATACAAATTATAGCGGAATCATCTCGTTCTTCGTGCATGATTCAAACGGATCGCAACCGGGTAGCGCAGGTACTTTCCAACTTTGCCGGCAACGCCATTAAGTTCACCCACGAAGGTAGTATTCGCATCGGATATGAAGCAAGAGATACCGAACTCTACTTTTATGTCAAGGATACCGGAGCAGGAATCCCGGCAGAGAAATTACCGGATGTCTTCGAGCGCTTTGTGAAACTGAACAAAGATAAGAAAGGAGCCGGACTGGGACTCTCTATTTCTCAAACCATTGTCGCCAAACTAGGCGGTCAGATCGGTGCGGATTCCGTAGAAGGTGAAGGTTCTACATTCTGGTTTACAATTCCTTATCGAACATGTGGTAAACCACGGTAACAAATTCGACTTCATAAAAAGTTTTAATTAAACATTTTATCACAATTTTATGTTGTATTTTTGCGGTTCAAACTAAACGCATGTATCTGCATGAGTACAAATAAAAATGACTATTATCATTTAGGACTTACGGATGACGAAGTCCTACAAAGCAGGGAGAAAAACGGTATTAACCTGTTAACACCTCCCAAGCGTCCTTCCCTCTGGAAACTTTATCTGGAAAAATTTGAAGACCCGGTTGTACGCGTACTGTTAGTAGCAGCCGTTTTCTCATTAATCATTTCCATCATCGAGAACGAATACGCTGAAACAATCGGAATTATAGCAGCTATCTTACTGGCCACCGGAATCGGTTTCTTTTTCGAGTATGATGCCAGCAAAAAGTTTGATCTGCTGAATGCAGTCAATGAAGAAACATTGGTAAAAGTGATCCGAAACGGACGTGTCCAGGAAATTCCCCGCAAAGACATAGTGGTAGGTGATATTGTAATTTTGGAAACGGGTGAAGAAATCCCGGCCGATGGAGAATTACTGGAAGCCATTTCTTTGCAAGTAAACGAATCAAATCTGACAGGTGAACCTGTTATTAATAAAACAACTGTAGAAGCTGACTTTGATGAGGAGGCAACTTATGCTTCCAATCTGGTGATGCGTGGAACGACAGTGGTAGACGGTCACGGCACCATGCGCGTTCTGCACGTGGGAGATGCTACTGAAATCGGGAAAGTAGCCCGACAAAGCACAGAAGAGACCCTCGAACCTACTCCGCTGAACATACAGTTGACTAAACTTGCAAACCTCATCGGAAAGATTGGCTTTACTGTGGCCGGTCTCGCTTTCCTTATTTTCTTTGTCAAAGACGTATTATTATTCTTTGATTTCGGTTCACTGAACGGATGGCATGAGTGGCTTCCTGTTTTCGAACGAACACTGAAATATTTTATGATGGCAGTTACACTGATTGTAGTAGCTGTGCCTGAAGGATTGCCAATGAGCGTCACTCTTAGCCTGGCATTAAACATGCGTCGCATGCTTTCTACCAACAACCTGGTGCGGAAAATGCACGCCTGCGAAACAATGGGAGCCATCACCGTGATTTGTACGGATAAAACCGGTACACTGACTCAAAACCTGATGCAAGTACACGAGCCTAATTTTTACGGCATCAAAAATGGCAGTGTTTTGTCCGACGATGATATCAGCACACTCATTGCAGAAGGAATAAGCGCTAACTCAACCGCTTTCCTCGAAGAATCAACGACCGGTGAGAAGCCGAAAGGAGTAGGAAATCCCACCGAAGTAGCTTTATTGCTTTGGCTTAACAAGCAAGGAAAAAATTATCTGGAACTTCGCGAGAAAGCACACATCCTCGACCAACTCACTTTCTCTACCGAACGGAAATTCATGGCAACCCTTGTTGAATCACCACTAATCGGCAAAAAAATTCTTTATATAAAAGGAGCTCCGGAAATTGTTTTGGGTAAGTGTAAAGAAGTAGTCCTGAATGGACGGCAAGTAGACGCCGTAGAATATCGCTCCACAGTAGAAGCACAACTGTTGAGCTATCAGAATATGGCTATGCGTACACTTGGATTTGCATTCAAGATTGTCGGAGAAAATGAGCCTAATGATTGTACGGAACTGGTTTCAGCCAATGACCTGAATTTCTTGGGAGTAGTTGCCATCTCCGACCCGATTCGTCCGGACGTACCTGCCGCGGTTGCTAAATGCCAGTCTGCAGGTATCGGCATCAAGATCGTGACCGGTGATACTCCGGGAACTGCAACGGAAATCGCACGCCAGATAGGTCTTTGGAACCCCGAAACAGATACCGAGCGGAACCGAATCACCGGTGTTGCATTTGCCGAATTGAGCGATGAAGAAGCACTGGATAGAGTGATGGACTTAAAAATCATGTCCCGAGCCCGCCCGACTGACAAGCAACGCCTGGTGCAACTGCTTCAGCAAAAAGGAGCAGTCGTAGCCGTAACCGGAGACGGAACCAATGACGCCCCGGCTTTGAATCATGCCCAAGTAGGTTTGTCAATGGGTACAGGTACTTCTGTAGCCAAAGAAGCCAGCGATATTACCCTGCTCGATGACTCCTTCAACAGTATCGGAACTGCTGTTATGTGGGGACGTTCCCTGTATAAGAATATCCAGCGTTTCATTGTTTTCCAGCTAACGATCAACTTCGTAGCACTGCTCATAGTTCTATTGGGTTCTGTGATCGGTACGGAACTTCCGCTGACTGTCACACAAATGTTATGGGTGAACCTGATTATGGACACTTTTGCCGCTTTGGCTCTTGCTTCCATTCCCCCCAGCGAAACCGTGATGCTTGAGAAACCTCGTCGCGGCACTGATTTTATTATCAGTAAGGCAATGCGGTCTAATATATTAGGTGTGGGTTCCATCTTCCTCATCGTACTACTCGGAATGATTTATTATTTCGACCACAGCACGGAAGGTATGAACATACACAACCTGACCATCTTCTTCACCTTCTTTGTCATGCTGCAATTTTGGAATCTGTTCAATGCCCGTGTATTCGGCACTACCGATTCGGCATTCAAAGGACTTTCCAAGTCGTACGGTATGGAGCTCATTGTACTGGCTATCCTTGCCGGACAATTCCTAATCGTACAGTTCGGTGGAGCTGTATTCCGTACGGAACCGCTTGACTGGCAAACCTGGCTTCTTATTATAGGCGTTTCGTCCACGGTGTTATGGGTTGGAGAACTTATTCGCCTTGTTCAACGTATTATTCACAAAAAAAACAGAAATGAAAAGTAAAGGAATAAAAAACCTTCTTATTGATTTGGGTGGTGTACTTATCAATCTCAACCGCCAACGTTGCATTGAGAACTTTCAGAAATTAGGGCTCCGGAACGTGGAGGACTTACTGGATATCCATAATCCGAACGGGCTCCTGATGCAACAGGAAAAAGGATTAATTACACCCGCCGAATTCCGCGACGGAGTTCGTAAGATGATAGGCAAAGCAGTGAGCGACAAACAAATAGATGCAGCCTGGAATAGTTTTTTGGTAGACATACCGACACACAAACTTGATTTATTATTAAAATTACGTGAGAAATACGTCGTCTATTTATTGAGTAATACCAACCAAATCCATTGGGACTGGACATGTATTCATCTGTTTCCCTACCGCACATTTAAGGTAGAAGACTATTTTGAGAAAACGTATCTCTCTTTTGAAATGAAAATGGCCAAGCCCGAAGCGGAGATCTTCAAGACAATCATAGAGGATGCCGGTATCGAGCCGGAAGAAACGCTCTTTATCGATGATTCCGAGATGAACTGTAAGGCAGCACAGGATTTAGGAATTATCACTTATACTGCAAAAGCAGGCGAAGACTGGAGCCATCTTTTCAACAGCAAATAATTTTAGAGATATGCAGATTATACGTGACACATCGGCTATTACCCCGGAACCCAGTGTAGCTACCATCGGTTTCTTTGATGGAGTACATGCAGGACATCGCTATCTGATTCAGCAAGTGAAGGAGATAGCCGCCGCCAAAGGTCTACGCTCTGCATTGGTTACCTTCCCCGTTCATCCCCGCAAAGTGATGAATGAGGATTACCGTCCGGAACTTCTGACCACCCCGGAAGAAAAAATAAGTCTGCTTGCAGACATCGGGGTAGATTACTGCCTGATGCTTGATTTCACCCCGGAAGTTTCCCGGCTTACCGCCCGGGAATTCATGACACAGTTGTTAAAAGAACGTTATCAGGTAAAATACCTGGTTATCGGCTATGACCATCGTTTCGGGCACAACCGCAGCGAAGGCTTCGAGGATTATGTACGCTACGGGAAAGAAATTGGTATAGAAGTGATCCGCGCCAAAGCATATACCAGCAATATAGAAATAGAGAACGTACCCAACGTTCCGGTAAGTTCTTCCCTGATCCGTAAACTTCTTCATCAAGGAGAAGTGGATCTGGCTGCCGATTGCCTGAAATATGAATATTTCCTTGACGGAATAGTAGTAGGCGGCTATCAGGTAGGGCGGAAAATAGGTTTTCCAACGGCCAATTTAAGCGTGGATGATCCTGATAAACTGATCCCCGCGGACGGTGTATATGCCGTATGGGTGACATTCGACAAAAAAACATATATGGGAATGTTAAACATAGGTGTCCGCCCGACGATTGATAATGGGCCTAACCGAACCATTGAGGTGAATATCCTTCACTTCCATTCGGACATATATGATAAATTCATCCGGCTTACTTTCGTAAAACGGACGCGTCCCGAACTGAAATTCTCCAGTATTGACGAGTTAATAACGCAACTCCATAAAGATGCCGAAGAGACGGAAGCTATTCTTCTTGCCAACAAGGCAGGCAGCAACAGCAGAGAAACAAAATAAATAATACAATAACCGATAATAATAACTTTAAAATAGATTCTTATGCAAAAGTCATTTATGAGCATCTCTTTGGTGGTAATAGCTATCTCAATGTTAGCTATGTTTATCTATAGTTTCTTTACAACTAAATAAAGACCAATGAAAACGGCTATCAAACTGATATTAATTGACCTTCTCATTGCACAGATTGTCGCCCCTATCCTGATTATGATTCCCTGTACGATCTATTTATTAGTCTCCACAGGAAATTTAGACAAGGTTGCTCTGACGCAAATGATCATGATTCCGGCCCAATTAGCCGGTCAGATTATGATGGGTATTTATCTATGGAAAGCCGGCTATATCAGTACACAAAAGACAACATGGTCACTCGTATCAGCGCCATACCTAATTTGTAGCGGTCTAGCTATTCTCACCGCTGGCTTTCTGGTATCTGCACTTATGGGACTGCTAGACTGGATACCCAACATCATGGAGCAATCTTTCGACATTCTCCAATCCGGTTGGGGCGGTATTCTCGCAATAGCTATCATCGGTCCTATACTTGAAGAAATCTTGTTTCGCGGATCCATAACCAAAGCTTTGCTGCAACAATACACCCCGACAAAAGCTATCCTCATTTCAGCACTTCTATTCGGTGTCTTTCACATTAATCCGGCCCAGATACTTCCCGCATTTCTGATTGGTATCCTACTGGCATGGACATACTATAAAACCGGTAGCCTGATACCTTGCATACTCATGCATATACTGAATAACTCCTTAGCAATATATCTTAGTATCCAATATCCCGAAACAGAAAACATGGATGATTTGATAAACGGCACCCCCTATTTAATTATCTTTTTCTGTGCGATTTTCATACTGGCAGGAGTTATTCTATATATGCAACGCATGACTGCTAATAAGTAGAAGTCATATCTTCAGGAACACAAATATAAAAATCTGCTCTTCCTTTATTCTCTTCGTCAAGTTGGTCTATACTTTCCTGGCGGACCGCACAAACTGTTTTAATTGTTGTACCCGGACGATATTGAAGCAAATAAGGAATGATTCCTTCTTTAAAATCTGAATGATAATTTCCATTAAAATGCAGGAATTTATTTTTTATATTACGGGCTATAAACCATCCCATTGTCGCATCTTTGATAGCTTGGGCCTGTGCCAGATATTCTTGGTTACCTTTACTTTTACCCATCATCTGCATTAATGCAAAAGCTCCTCCGTCCTCTTCTTTATAAGTAAATTGCACAGGAAGCGGCGGTAAATACCGTTTTGCTTCATCAGATAATGAATCCAAATACTGTAAGCCATTATTCTTTACAACATTCGCATAACGCCGAGGTACATTAGTTGCAATAAACGGAATCTTCTTCTCTTTTGCAAAAAAGACAAATGGAGAATAATCTGTACTATAATTATCCCACAAACGAGCTTCCGTTTCAAATCTGTCATAAGAAATGAGCCGACGCATGTATTCATCCAAAATCAATTGGTTGTCTGATTCAAACATTTCAGCTCCCATCATTAACTTATCTTTGTGAATAGCATATAGCGAACGGGTTATTTCATACTCCAGCCAATGAGTGATACAACAATTATGAATCTCACCAATAAACACGACATCCGGCTGTACCAACGCTTCAATAAGCTCATCATAGCCTATTTCCTTACCATCGGCATCAAACAATGTATATGCTTTTTTATACCCCTTCTGAGCAAAAACGGTCACTCCTCCTACAAAACATAGAAGTAATATACCACAAATTCTTGAAAAAAATAACTTATTCATATTTTTGATGTTTTCCTATATATAACAATACAAATTTATCCGGATTCATTAAATTTCTGAACGCCCTCTGAATATCCACCGTAGAAATACTATTGAGACACCGTTCATACTGCTCAAAATCAGCAACAGATTCACCATTTTTCAATAAATTCACAAGATTGGTGCGCCATTCGGCAGAAGCCTCATCAGAAAGCACTTTTCGCTTAGTAACCAGAAAAGACTTCTTCAAAGCCTCCAATTCATCTTCATCTACTTTATTCGTACGAAGCTCTTTAATTATCTGCTTGATAAGATTTTCCACTTTCTCTGTGTTCTTAAAATCAACAGAAGCCGATAAATCGAAATAGAAAACCTGTTGTGGCAACCCATTGTAAAATAATGAAGCGTATGGAGAATAAACAATATTTTCCCCCTCACGTAAAACGCTCAACAATCGGTTTTGCAATATATCGCGCATCAATTTCAGTATAAGACTATTTTTCAAGGAAGGTTGGTAATTCCCGTAAAAAACATAATCAAATATAGTCTGGGTATCGTTATCATTCGGAAACTCTTCTATATAAGTTTTCCCGGGAAGTTTAAACGGCTTATTGATATAAGCTATCGTGTTTGCTTCCGGTATACGTCCGAATGTAGAAGCTAACAGTTGTTTAATACTGTCCGTATCAAACTTCCCGGTCACTACGAACGTCATCTGGGACGGATTACTATATAATGAACGATAATAGTTTGCAATTTGGTCCAAATCAAGTTTCTCCAAATCTTTTTTTGTCAGGGGTGGACGAGATACGGTATTTCCCATCAATGAATCCAGACGATTCGTCAACATACGGTCAGAGGCACGTTTCATCATTTGCTCAAGCACCGTTTCTTTACCGAAACGCTCTATTTCATCTTTACGTATCTCCTCAAAATCTTCGTAGCAAAGTTCCGGACGATACATTTTCTCGTACATTAAATTAAAAAGCTCTTTTGCTTTATCAGCAGGTGACATACCCATAATATCATGCCAATAATTACTGATGGCAATATTCATTGATATTTCTTCCTGTTGCATAAAAGAAGACAATGTATCGTAAGGCACACAGGCCACTCCTCCCATTTCCATATAACCTCCGGTTCCCTCATAAAGAGGATAATCCGCATCGGACAAGTCCGCTGTTCCCCCTCTTCCAAAAGCTGTCACAAAAATCGATTGATTTTCATCATTTGTCGGACGAAGAAAAACACGTAAACCATTCTTCAAAGTTACTTCCGTCACATTAAGATCCGGGTAGTTTTTCTCACCAACTATATCCGAAGCCCTGAAAGGATGACTTTCTGCCAGACAAACAGGTGTCACTACATTTTCCTCTCCTCTATCTTTTTGCACATACTCAAAATCCTTAAACGGGCTCTTGGCTCCTTTATCCCATGCCTGAACAACTTCTTCTTTCTGCAATGAATTTTGTTTTCCGGCATTATTACGATAGGCTATCAATAATGCTTGTTCTTTATATGAGAGCCATTCAGACAACAGCTGTTGCAAAGCGGCACTTTCAGTCGCACGTATCTTACCGGCCAACTGTTCCATTTCACTGTCAGACTGAATATAACGATCACCGGATATAACATAATCAACAAAATCATCACACCATTTAGAAGATAACTGAATCGAGTTATCAACCTTCAAATGCTTGACATGCTCATTAATGGCATCTTCCATTTCTTCTTGCTTAAAGCCATTTTTCCTGATAGACTCCATTTCATTAGACAGTTCGCTAACCTGTTGCAAAAGATTATCCTTATCTGCTCCGGAAAAGGCAAAAACAAAATGATTCTTGTCAGAAAGAAACCATGCGTCAGAAACATTACACCGGATATTCCGATGTTTCAACCGATTACTGATCGCACGTATCAATAAAGCACCCAGTTCCTTTTGGTAAATACTTTCAATCGTGTTTCCGACCACACAAAGGTGAGGAATCATCAGCTCCAGCTCCGAACTACGTTCCAGATTATCCCCAATCTCATATAATGCGACTCCCGGATCATAGGTCAGCGGATAAGTATGATACCCCTTGATTTCCTTATGCGGAATGGACGAAAACATTTCCTTGATTTGCTTTTCAATAGATACAGGATCTATATTACCAACCACAACTACAGTAGCCATCTGTGGAGAATACCATTGCTGATAAAACTCGATTAATGTTTTACGATCAATATTGCGAATATCTTCGGAACTTCCCAACGGCATACGCTCCGTAAAATGGTTTTTACCAATCTTTAATGCATAGAAGTCATCTCCCAAGTCATATCCACGTAATTCTTCCAAGATAACTCCCCGTTCTTTCTTCGTCCGCTCTTCATCAAAAGTGATTCCACTTAGCCAGTCTTTCAGGATTAACAAAGTCTTACCACTAACTTTATCATCTGTTTTATCCATTGGTACTGTCAACATAAATATTGTGCGATCATATCCGGTTACCGCATTTATATCACGACCGAATTTCATACCCAAAGTCTCCAGATAATCGACCATTCCTCTGCCGGGAAAATGCTTACTACCGGCAAACGACATATGCTCCAGAAAATGGGCGGCTCCTTTTTGCTTTTCCGACTCTTGTACGGAACCAATACGCATCACTAACCGGAACTCGGTTGTATGAACCGGCGCCTCATTAGGAAGAATTAAATAATGCAGGCCGTTAGCCAAAGTTCCTTCAACTGTATTAGGTGGTAAATTCACCTTTTTCTCCGAATGAAAAACTTGTTGTCGTGCAAGCATATTCATGGTCGTTCCTCCTAATAGAACTACCATGAATAAAATAAATTTAGATCTTGTCTGTTTAAACATGAATGGTTGTTTTATATATTATATTTATTCGTTTAATGTATAAGTTACGCGGATCTGGGTATAGCCCAACGAATTGACATGATCCCAAGGAAACTGGAAACTAAAAGTTTTCTCATCATACATACCTTTCGGTTCAATCCAGTCAGAGGGGTCATTCTCCCAATAGTCCTCATCAATATACGCAGACACCAGACAGTTAATCGGATTCAAGGTTATTCCTTCTTCTATCAAATCACTGACACTCGTTTCCACCATATTACCACCTTCTTGAACCACAATCGTACCACCTTCGTCAGCCATTTGCTTCCAACGGTTCCAAGCGGTAAAAGAATATTCAAAAGGTACTGTTTCAACTTCGTCCTCCCAAATATCTAATACCGGTCTGACAAACGAGAAAGCTTTTTCCTCCGGCAATAATTCCAAATCATCTAAAACAACACTAAATATTTCCTTATTAACATCAAAGTCAACCGCTTCCAACATAGAAATATACCTACTTCCTTCATAAATCCAGAATTCACTCTCCACAGTTTCCTTTCTGTATATTTCCCACAAAAAAGAAGTTATCCCCATTGGATTATCAATCATTTTAAGTATTGGCCGGTCTGCAGTAGCATTTTCGCTCAATGTTATTATCGTTTTTCCCATAAAAGAACGAGTTTCAGTATCACTGAATATTCCAATCTCATCTGTTGGAAAAGTCACTTCTACACGACAACTTACCTCACCCATAAAACGATTAAGATTAAGCCCGTATTTCTCCATATATCCATGGATTAATTCTATCTGCTGCTCCGTTAATTCGGGTAAAGCCGGGTTTGGCCTTACTGTCAGCCTCAAATCATTCCACGGCTGCATACGTTCATCTGTATAATCCTTTACTTTCAAGGTAATCGTCCTTTGCCTATTCAATAAACTCTGACGATTGGAAAGTACTTTAAAACTTGCCGTTTTTTCGCCTGCTTTCATTTGAACTGTTCCGCCCTCCAAGCGCAAAATATCATCTGTATTATCTGATAATTCAAAATTAATCGTAACATCTTTTTCTACGGCAGTAGCTAAAAGCACATCGACAGAAATAGCACGATCATCGTTCTCCGAAAGTGCCGGGTCATCAGAAGTACTGATCTGTATATAATTGCGTCCTTTATAAGTATAGTCAATATCATTGCTACAAGCTGTAACCATCCAAGACAGCCCAAGCAAAAATATGAATAAAGAATAATATTTGTATTTCATAATCTTCTTTGTTTTTAAGATAGAAAAATTATCTGTTCAGAGGCCATCCCTCATTTTGAGTAATATTCTCATTATATTTATATTCAGAACGGGGAATAGGAAAACACCAACGATAATCGCTGTTCTCTACTTTCGCCTCTTCACTCTTTCCCCATTTTGATAACCGGGACAAACTTCCCGAATGTAAACGTTTCAAATCAAAATACAATATGCCTTCACCTGCAAATTCTTTCATTTTCTCCAGATGAACAGCTTGTAGCAGTGCATCCCCTGTCAATCCTTCATCAAGAGTGGTAGCCTGACAAGCTTCCAGATATTCATTCAGTTTCTGAATTGCCAGCCTCTCCTTACCTGATGTCTTACTATAAGCTTCAGCTGCTATGAAATAGGCACCAGCATAACGCATCACATTGATATATTGTATACTTTCCGACTCTTTATTTACTTTATTGTATTTGCCTAATAAGTCCCTTTGCTCTCCTTCCATTTCAAAAGGGTACACATTATATGTTTCCCGTATATCTCCTTCTCCATACACAATTTGAGGATTCAATGCGAAATAGTCTCCATTTGTCGCATCAAACTGTATGTCAGCATAAAAACTTTTTGCTGTATAAAATCCGAAGATACGTTCCTTACAAGAGGCAGTTTCCCACAAGCGCTTATATCCCGAAACGGTAAACATGTCATCCGTTGCCTGCTCCAATACCTTCTCCGCATAAATCGCAGCTTGTCCATACTGCCCCGCATATAATTCCAGTTCAGCAAGTAAATAATATACAGCCGTTTGAGACAACCAACCATTGTTTGCCGGAGCATTCTCTGAAACCACCGCTTCTGTCAATAAGGTACGGATAGCCGACACACAGGTTTCGATAGAAGAACGCTTTGGATATTCAAGCCCCAGATGTTCTTTCAAAACAATACCGTCAGCTTGAGGATTTTTGTCATAAGCCGGTGCAAACAACCTTAGTAAATTGAAATAGCAAAGAGCTTTCAACGCTTTACATTCACTTATTATAGCTGCTTTTTTTCCCTCCTCCGAAGCATTTTCCAATACAATATTATTCACCCGCTCAAGCAAAGTATTACAAGAAGCAATCGTATTATAATATTCCAGCCAAATATTTTCTGCCAGAGAAGTTATAGAATTATCCTGCCACAAATAAAGATTTTTCTGGCTCATATCCTTTCCTGTGGCAGATGTCTGACAAAAGTCATCACCCAAGATAGAAAGTTCATATTCATAATGCGGATAAAGCAAATAAGCAGATGCCAAAAGAGAACGCGCTGTGGCAACATCGGTAATAGCATCAGGATCCGAATACTGGTCGGCAGGAGGAATGTCAAGTGAGCAAGACGACATTCCCGATACAATTCCTGATATGGCTATAAATATATAAATGAAATTCTTTATCATAATCATTAATCGTTAAAAAGTCAGACTCATATTAAATGTATAAATAGGCTGCATACTTCCCGCCAAAGTGCCACTTTCCGGGTCCGACTCCTTATATGAAGTCCACGTAAACAAATTGGAACCTTGGAAAGCCAATGTCGCATATTTCACAAACGGCAATGTCTTTCTTAAGAAATGGGGTGGCACCCGATACCGGAGAGAAACCATGGACAGCTTCAAATAATCACTCTTACCCACTGTCAACGAGTTCGGATATTGGCTCAAATTCTCCTCCGCAGTAGAAGACGTGTAAAAAGGAGTCGGATAAACTTTCCCCTCATCCCCCGGTTTGAACCACATTTTATCAGTCTGTCCGGCAACGGCATTTTTATTTGAGTTATCTTTATCACGCACATACGAATAGTTGAACTGATGAATACCGCCACGTACATAATAGAAATCCATATCCAAATCGAATGATTTATAAGAAAGAGACAACCCGAAACTTCCGCTATACGGAGGGGTGGAATGCCCCAATGCCACTACGTCATCCGCCGTCAATGCTTCACTTGCCGGCTTCTCCAGATTATCCTTTACCAAAAATATAGGATAACCTGTCAAAGGATTGATACCCAAAGAAGAAGGACCATAAATCATATCATACGATTTACCTATTTCATAATCAGGAATCAATGCTTCTTCAGAAGTATATATTCTATCAGCATAATAAAGATCAATAACCTTGTTACGATTATAAGCCATATTCCCCCGCAAACTAAGCAGCCAGTCATTTGTATCCAGCACCTTTACATTCAGCCCCAATTCAATACCCTTATTCTCAAGTATTCCTATATTACGTTTCAATGTTGTATATCCGGTAGAAGAAGGAATCGGAACATCCAGCAACGCCTGTTCTGTACGCCGGTTGTACCAACTTGCCTCCAACGTAATACGGTCAAACAGACCTATACTGATCCCCGCATCAATGGATTTAGTCTGTTCCGGTTTCAGATCTTTATTATAAAGTCCCATTAAATCAAGCGGGCGCTGGTCTTCGTAGCGGTTAGTGGAATAAGCGAAAGTAGCTACCGTAGACGAAACTGAAACACCATTCAGATTAGCAGTATATCCATAGGAGGCTTTCAGATTCAGGCGAGTCAGAACAGGATTATCTGACAAAAATTCATAATAACTGGGTGTCCAACCAATCCCCACAGCCCAAGCACTGTTCCAACGTTTATCGGAAGGCAAAATAGAAGAGGCATCCGTTTTATAAGTAGCATAAAAGTCATAAATATTATCAAAAGTATACCCGGCAACAGCCCCAAATCCTAATTGCGCATTTTTATCTTTCAACGCTCCCACTTCAGGCTGGCGCATTCCTTGAATAGATTGATTGATAGCAGCTGCCGATTTTATAGTTCCAACTCCATAACCGGTAATAGAGACATTATCCAATTGAGTCAGATAATAATCCATATTAGCCCCTAACGTCACATTATGTTTCCCTGCGTATACATTATTATATGTTACACGAACATTGGTAGAAACATTAGTTGTGGTATTCTTCGATTTTGAATAAATCCCCCGTTTAATCTCCGGAACCCCCTCTGTCATTTCCGAATAAGCAGTAGAAGGGGTAAATTGTTCTGTCTCATCCAACAAAAAGTCCAGACCGGCCACTGCTGCAACATCCAGTCCGGGTAATGGATTCAAAATTAAACTGCCACTAATCCCGGCTGTTTTTGCTGCATCCTCCTGACTGTACTGATTCATCAGATCTTTATAGGTACGTCCTGGATAGGATACCAATTCTCCACTGTTTTTTGTTTCATAAGGATTCAATTCATACACCAGTTGAGTGGGATCTGAAGTTGTACCATTCGGAGTATTTGTTTTAGCATAACCGCCATTCACACTTAATAATGCATAACCGATGTGTCCCAACTTCTGATCCATGTTCATACGCAAGCTCATACGTTGTTTATCGTTACCTGGTAGACGTCCTCCCTGTTTAGTATAGTTAGCAGAAACATAATAAGTCGTCTGTTCACTTCCTCCACGAATACTAACGTTATGCTTTTGATAGAGGCTGTTCCGAATAAGTTCATGAAACCAGTCTGTATTTACATTTTTCAGTTCATCCAATTTTTGTTGTCCGGTCGCTATCAATTGCGGCAGATTCGGATCATCCGCGTGATATTTATTATAATAATCTGCACTATATCGATATCCAGGAGTTTCCGGATTCTGCAAGCGACGTTCCAATTCCAACTTTTCCGCAGAATTCATCATGGAAATTCCCCGGCGTCCACGAGTAGTGACTCCCATGTCCAATGTATAAGTGACCATTGTCTGTCCACTAATTCCGCGCTGGGAGGTTATTTCCAGCACACCGTTAGCAGCCTTAATGCCATATAAAGCACAAGCAGCCGCATCTTTAAGCACCTTGATTTCCTTAATATCTTGAGGGTTCAAATTATAGAATGTTTCCGAACTTATGACCTTACCATCCATTACATAAAGAGGTTCGTTGGTTGTATTTCCTCTTCGTAAAGAGGAATTCCCTCTGATACGTATCTCCGGAGCAGAGCCTAATTCACCTGTATTCGTTACAATCAATCCCGGCACAGATCCTTGCAAAGCCAATCCCATGTCAATCATCGGCTTGCTATTAATACGCCGCATATCGACTTCCTGCACTACACCGGAACGAGCACGAATATCTATCTCATTAATATTAGCTTTAGCAGTCACAACCACTTCATCCATATTGTTAGTATCGTCCGCTAAAGTTACTTCCAGCTTAGTCTGCCCTTTATAAGTAACACTTTTGCGCCGCATGCCAATGAATGAGAACTCAATTGATACGCCTTGCTCCCATTTACCTGTTAATACAAATTCTCCTTTTTCATTGGAGATTGTTCCATAAGGAGTGTTTTTCACTTTGATGTTTGCACCAGCCAAAGGCAGATTTTGAGAATCATATACATGCCCGGTTATTCGGTTTTCCCTTACTTGTGCTTGCACTAACATATAGAAAGCCATACAAAACCAGAGCAAAGCCCCTCTTTTTACATTTTTTTTCATAAGTGCGCATTTTATTCGTCTTTTTACAAAAAAATGAATAAAATATAGAAATATCAAATGAAATTAATTTTATTATATTTTTTTAATCTTTTATCAAATGGACACATTTATCACATTTTTCAAATAAAAATAATAATAAAATTAAGAAAAAGCTTCCACTATCCTACCAATATCATTCCCTACGGAATATGTAAATTTATAAAATTTTCACAAACGACTAAACAACATATCTATCATAAAAAAAGGGAAGTTTTTTCACTTCCCCTCTTTTGCTTTAAATGCTAATGCATACATTCGTATTTGTTTGACCATCGACAGCAAACCATTGCTACGCGTTGGCGACAGATGCTCTTTCAACCCAATCTTGTCTATAAAATAAAGATCTGTATTCAAGATTTCATCAGGGGTATGTCCTGAAAGGACTTTAATCAATAAGGCAATAATTCCTTTTACTATCAATGCATCACTTTCCGCTTTAAAAACGATTTTACCATCTACATCATCCGCTTGAAGCCATACCCTGCTCTGGCAGCCCTCAATCAGATTTTGTTCCGTCTTATATTTTTCTTCAAGTGGTTCCTGCTCATTTCCCAAGTCAATAAGTAGTTGATAACGGTCCATCCAATCATCGAAGTCACTGAATTCTGCAATCACTTCGTCTTGTAGTTCATTAATTGACATTATAGTAATTATTTAATTAGACAATATACCAATGTGCGAGTAACAGATGCCGTATTTAAAACCGGCATATCAATATATCGACACCTTAATTATATTATTTCTCAATGCTATTATTTCTCATTATAAATCACTTCCAATACCGTCTGGCCCACTGCTTTCAACGTATTCTTATCTATATGCTCCATATTGTCATTGACGGTATGCCATGTCGGAGTAAAATCACCCTCCTGATTATATGGAATAATATCGATGGTTTTAATACGTGCCAGACGATTAATGAACAAATGATCGTCTGTTACAAATCCTCCGTTGCCATCCATGAAAGTCTTTCCGTTGCCAATCTTCTTCGCCGCTTTCCAGACTTTCTTATTTATATCGGGAGCAAACTCTTCAGAATATCCCTCTTTCATAAACACGCTGCCTTCACCCCCTACCATATCGAGTAGGATGCCAAAACGTGCATTATATCCCTGTACATGAGGATTGCGTGCCCAATACTGTGATCCGAGACACCAGAATTCTTCTTTATGCTGCCCCGTATAAAACTGCGGTGCACCATAATCCTCTGCATCCAGCAAAATAATATCGATTCCTAGTTCCGGCTGTTGCTGATTGACCAGGCGAGCTATTTCTAACAAGGCACCTACACCACTGGCACCATCATTGGCACCCAAAATCGGAGTTTTATGATTCTTCTCGTCAGGATCGTTATCAGCCCATGGACGTGTATCCCAGTGCGCAAACAGAGCAATTCGTTTTTTGCTTTCCGGCTTATAAGAACCGATAATGTTTCTCGCTTTCAGCAACGTTCCGTCATAAGCAATCAAATCTGCATATTGATTAGTCACTTGAGCACCGAAAGCCTCCAACTGACCGGCAAGATAATTACCACAGGCAACATGTTCTTTTGTATTAGGAACACGAGGTCCGAAATCTACCTGATTCTTTACATACAAATAAGCACTATCCGCATCAAATTGAGGTATATTCACTGCTGTCTCTTCGCTTTGTTCACTCGTACTATTTGCCTTATTACCTCCTCCGCAAGAGAATGCTGATAATAACAAAAAGGCACTCATTAATACTATCATAGTTTTCTTTTTCATCGTCTTTTCATCTATTAGGGGTCTCAAAATTAGTCATTTTCATCACAGCATCGTTCAGATGGAATGGTTTATTAACATATAAACTTCAGTTCCACATTTTTCTTTCCGACCACAAGTTCCACTTTTGCGCCGTTTATAAGCGGAAGATTATGAGTCACGTGTCCTACCGGAAAATTAAAGCAGACCGGATAATCATACTCTTTTACTAAATCCGCCAAAGCCGCATACAATTCCTTACCCAGCGAACAGTCTTCTTCATATTCTGTAAATTGCCCGATAATCAGCCCGGACAATTTCTCAAGTACGCCTCCCAATTTCAAATTATACATCATACGCTCGATGGCATGCGGACGTTCGCTGACATCTTCAATAAACAATATCGTCCCTTCTGCCGGAATATCATAAGGAGTTCCCCGCAAACCGTATGCTACCGCCATATTGCCACCATGCAAAACGCCTTGTGCAATTCCCTGCTTATTCAGTTTGTGCTTCTCGCACGTATAAGAAGGGATATTTCCAAATAAGATATCCTTCAGATAGTTCGTACAAAGATCATCTTCCGGTTCTACCGTAAGATGACGAGCCATCAACGAATGCAGGGAGGCATATCCATTTTTCTGAAACAGATTGTGCAACGCTGTTATATCGCTAAAACCCAGTAACCATTTCGGATGTTCATAAAAAGCCGTAAAATCAATTTTATCGATCAAATGTACCGCCCCGTACCCTCCGCGACTACAAAGAATAGCTTTCACCTCAGGGTCGTCCATCGCATCCTGTAAATCTTTCAGCCGTTGCCTGATTGTTCCGGCATATCTCCCGGATGAACTTCCGGCATATTTTCCCATAGCCACTTTCAAGCCCCATGATTCAATCCGTTTCTTGGCTCCTTTCAAGAATTGTTGGTCTATCTTACTCGAAGGTGATACGATAACCACTTTATCACCTTTCTGCAAAAAGGGAGGAAATTGAATATCCATATATATTCTTATTTAATTGACTTTCATTGATAAAATACCAGACTGCCCGAACACATTTGTTTTCATTTGCAAAAATACAGGAAAAAACGGTTCCATGCACATCCAACAGCCAAAACAAATGAAATATAGCAAAATGTTACATAATGGATGCATTTTTTCGGGTTATAATCGTTATTTTTTCAATCATTTTTCTGATATTTGCTAAAAATCTAACGTTATGGAACCTATTCTAAATTTTGCCCAGCTAACGGCCCATCTCAAAAAGCTAAACCATAGAAAACGAATTGCCGTGGTCTGTGCCAACGATCCTAACACAGAGTATGCCATCTCTCGTGCGCTGGAAGAGGGAATTGCAGAATTTCTAATGATTGGAGATTCTACAATTCTGAAGAAGTATCCCACACTCAAACAATATCCTGAATATGTAAAAACCATCCATATAGAAAATTCGGACGAAGCGGCACGCGAGGCTGTCCGTATCGTTCGCGAAGGGGGAGCCGATATTTTGATGAAAGGGATTATCAATACAGACAATTTATTACATGCTATACTCGACAAGGAAAAAGGGTTGTTGCCAAAAGGTAAAATCCTCACGCATCTGGCAGTGATGGAAATTCCTACTTATCATAAACTGCTTTTCTTCTCGGATGCCGCGGTCATTCCGCGGCCTACGTTACAACAACGTATAGAGATGATTTGGTATGCTATCTGTACCTGCCGTCATTTTGGCATCGATCAGCCGCGTGTTGCATTGATTCATTGTACAGAAAAAGTGAGTGCCAAGTTCCCTCATTCATTAGATTATGTGAATATCGTAGAGCTTGCCGAAGCGGGAGAATTCGGAAATGTGACTATTGACGGTCCGCTGGACGTACGTACTGCGTGCGAACAGGCAAGTGGTGATATTAAAGGGATTGTATCTCCTATCAACGGACAGGCAGACGTATTGATATTCCCGAACATCGAATCGGGCAACGCATTCTACAAATCTGTCTCCCTGTTTGCAAAGGCAGAAATGGCAGGATTGCTGCAAGGTCCTATTTGTCCTGTAGTACTTCCGTCGCGCAGTGATTCCGGCTTGTCCAAATATTATAGCATTGCGATGGCGTGCTTACAAGTATCAGGAGATTGCGAGTGCAGAAAACAGGCTAATCAGGTCACGAACTCATCATTCTAAATTCATCACTTAAAACTCACCATTCATGAAAATACTGGTTATCAACCCCGGCTCTACTTCTACAAAGATAGCAGTTTACGAAAACGAGACTCCGCTGTTTATTAGCAATATAAAACATTCCGTAGAAGAACTGTCCGCTTTTCCCGAGGTAATAGATCAGTTTGAATTTCGGAAAAATCTGGTATTACAAGAATTGGAGAACAACAAGATTCCTTTTTCTTTTGACGCAATCATCGGACGCGGAGGTTTGGTGAAACCGATACCGGGCGGAGTGTATGAGGTGAACGATGCTATGAAACGTGATACAGTACATGCCATGCGCACCCATGCTTGCAACTTGGGAGGACTGATTGCCAGCGAACTGGCCGCCACCCTGCCCAACTGCCCGGCATTCATCGCTGATCCGGGAGTGGTGGATGAACTGGAAGATATAGCTCGCATTACAGGTTCTCCTTTAATGCCGAAAATTACCATTTGGCACGCCTTGAACCAAAAAGCAATCGCACGGCGTTTCGCCAAAGAGCAAGGGACGCAATACGAAGAGTTGGATTTAATCATCTGCCATTTAGGAGGAGGCATTTCTGTCGCAGTCCATCATCACGGACGAGCCATCGACGCCAACAATGCATTGGACGGTGAAGGGCCTTTTTCACCGGAACGCGCCGGCACACTTCCTGCCGGTCAACTAATCGACCTTTGCTTTAGCGGTCAGCATACCAAAGACGAATTGAAGAAACGTATCTCCGGACGTGCCGGATTGACTGCTCATTTAGGTACGACCGATGTGCCTGCCATCATCCAATCGATAGAAGAAGGAGATAAAAAGGCGGAATTAATACTGGACGCCATGATTTATAATGTTGCAAAAGCGATAGGAGCCAGTGCTACTGTACTTTGCGGGAAAATAGACGCTATCCTCCTGACAGGAGGAATCGCTTATTCGGACTATGTGGTTTCAAGGCTGAAAAAAAGAATCTCTTTCCTAGCTCCCATCTATGTTTATCCGGGAGAGAATGAAATGGAGTCATTAGCTTTTAATGCAATAGGAGCTTTGAAAGGAGAGTTGCCCATACAAGTTTATAAGTAATGCAAATTATTGATTCATCAGTTCCATCGGTTTCATCTTATTTTACTCCATACTTTTACCTGCTATCTCCTTATTTATCAGCGTTTCAAGAATCTGGTGAAATGGATGAACCACAAACTTTACAGTAACATTTATGATACTTATTTCTTAAGAAAAAATTACTTCCTCCAATAAGGCAAGCTCCCAGCTACGCCAAACAATAGTAATTAACTTCAGCTCACCTTTCGCCTTGGCTTCTGCCACCAGCTCATCTTCACTATAACGAAGTAACTGTTCGCGTGCCTCATCAGCAAGGGCACGTATTTCTTTTTCCGAAGCACCGGCTTTTGCATATTTCACCTCAAGCAAATAGGTGAAAGGAGGCAGTACGGGAACCGACGGACTAGGTTTGAAGAAGAAATCTGCAAAACCCTTATTCAATTCGTATTCCGGATAGAGCTGGTAATAACGATACATCCCTAAATAGGCAAGCAAGAAGCCTTTAATGTGCGCTTCACCTTCAATATATTCACGGATACGGCTTTGCTCACGAACAGCATTGGCGATAAAATCGAACAAAGGTTTCCAGTCTCCCCTGAAAGCCATATTCTCAAATAAAGCACTCATCCTGTTCATGTCAATTTTAAAGATATCATGTTTGATGTAGCCTTGTATCAAGAAATTAAACAGCTGTTCTCTTACAACTAAATTCGGTACATGCAGGATGGGTCTTCCCACCATGTCCACACCTTTGATGGAAAGAAGTCCGAAATAGAATAATAAAGACTTGAAATTACTGGGATCCGTCATCTCCAATGCAGAAAAATGAGTAACAATGTCAGTAACAATCTCTCCTTGCTCGGCTATTTCCTTTATAACAGAAAAATTTTCTCCCAATCCGTGATCTAATTTTATCAAATATGCCAACTTGTTAAAGTCAGTGCGAATGTTAGGGTCTACAATTTCTTTAGGCTTTTTATGATGAAGTACAAAAGATTTCAGAAAATAAAGTGCCATGTCAGAATTAAACATACACTGTTCCAATGTATCTTCACTAAAGCAATAATTGTCATAATTGGGTTTCATCATGGCAACTATTTCATCTATAGATTCTTGAAGCACTCCCTGCCCTTTATAATATTTCAACATCTCACGTAACTCATTCTCACTGAATCCAACCAAATCATTAAACCATGAATCATTTGTGATATTGGTTCCGATGTTAAAGCCACTAGTCACATCATCCATCGTCACCGGACTCACTCCGGTAATAAACAACCGTTCAAGAGCAGCTCCGGTTCCGGTAGTAGCGGATTTTATCACATTAAAGAAGCCACGAATAAAACCTTCGCCATGCGTTGCTTTCCTGTAAAATTCCGTACCGTAAGTCGAAAGAATGGTATTGGTGAAATTATCATATTCATCAATGAGTAAATAAATACGAATATTTTTCTTACGGGTAGCATAGGAATTAATCGCAGACAGAAAAGCACCGGGTTCTTTTTGTATTTTCTCATCAAGAACATCCCAAATTTCTTTTCCTAACAAATCTTCATACTTAAAGACAAAATCTTTAAGTTTGCTACAACAATGTAGCTTAAATGATAGCTCTACTTCGTTGACATTGGAACTCACTTCCGAAAAATTAAATCGCATGATGAGAAACTGATTGTGGAGCTTCGTCGGATGCTGACCTATATATAGCTGACCAAACAACTCGTCAAACAGTTCAGCATGATTTACGTCATAATAGGCCTCTAACATAGCCAAAGTCAGACTCTTCCCAAATCTACGGGGACGTATCAGAAACAGATAAGGCGGTTGCATCTCTATTTTTTCAATGAACATTGTCTTATCTACATAATAATAATTCTCTTTCTGAATTCGGCTAAAATCAGTTATTCCGTAAGGTATTTGTTTCATCATATTGCGATTCCTTTCAATTTATCTGTCCCTTATTTCTGCAGACTTTTTTCAATATTCTGCAAACGGCGTTCTAATGCTGCATACTTTTCATCCTTTTCTTTTAAAAGACGCTCGTAGAGTTCAGTGATTTTGTCGATAGGATTGAAATTGTTAACTCGACTATCATTAATACTATCTTCGGTATCAGACTTAACTATACCCATGCTGATGTTTGCCCCACCTGCACTTTGTTCTGAATTATTCACCGTATTATTTTCAAACACCACCGTCTGTGCATCCTCCTCCAAAGTCTTGAGATAATCGAAAGGGACATTCAATGCACGTGCAAAGCGTTGCAACATCTCATCATCAATCACTTTCATCTTCTCATATTTAGAAACAGCAGGTTGTGAGAGATGTACTAATTCACTCAAACCCTCCTGGTTCATATTCTTTTCAATACGGGTACGACGTATATTGCGTCCGTGATGGACTCTCCCAATTGTCAATTCTTCTGTTTCCATTTTTATTTTCTTTCTTTTTAAAATCCAACAAATATACAAATGAAAAGTTTCGCTCGAAGCAAATATACGAAAAAAACGAATAGATGTGATAATATGGATAAAAGGAATATTACAACCTGACAAATAGAATAAAATGAATACTTCAAACAGCGCATAATGTGTTAAATTATCACGAACTTTACCGCACGAAAGGGCAACAAAACAAAAGAGCTTACGAACATGAAAAGAATATTGACAAGCAAAGAATGCAGGTTCATAAAAGAGCTCAAAGAATTGATGACTAAATACAATACGGTGATCTCTACAGATACACAAGGGAAAATTGAAATTGTGGTGAATGAAGACAACGAATCATTTGATTTTGAAGCAGAAAGCACGATCCATTTAGGAGCTTGTTTTTCAGATTATGAGTTAAATGAATTACTGGAAAAGAACTTCGCACACATAAAACGAATAAAAGAGGAGTATAAAACAAACTTGTAAACGGATTTATATAATTGAAAAATCATTAATCCTAATCTCTATATAAACACCCCACCGGTTTCTTTAAAACCAACGGCCTCTTCCTTTTAAAGGAAGGGGCCGTTCCTTTTAAAGGAATGAAGCTTTGGTTTTAAAGAAAGAAAAACGACCTTATTAACTGGTATATTTGCCTGTACCATAAACTTTTTGAGCAAAAAAGCTCTTTCAAAGAAATTTTTCTCATATCTTTGCGACGTGTTAAGTTAATAAATTGATTAAGGTCGATTTTTGACTGTTTCGAATCGGGAAGTATGGGGGTACTTTCCGATTCTTTTTTGGGGAGGATATAACAAGGTGTCTTTCATCTTTTTAAGGGTTTTAATAAACTGGATAAATCTAAGATATACTAACTCTATATATAAAACAGTTCAACCCCGAATGATACTAATAAAAAATAAGGCTGTTTCAAAATTAAATTTGAAACAGCCTTCATTATATATAGAAGCTACGTTTTCTTACTTCTTTTCCGGTCTTGGCAACAAAACCTTTCTAGAAAGTTTGAATTTACCAGTTTTCGGATCGATATCAATCAGTTTTACCTCGATTTCATCACCTTCTTTGATTCCGGCTTCTTCTACTGTTTCCAGACGTTTCCAGTCAATCTCGGAGATGTGCAGCAAACCATCCTTGCCCGGCAAGAATTCGATGAATGCACCATAAGGCATAATAGAACGAACTTTACCTTTATAAACTTCGCCTACTTCAGGAACAGCAACGATTGCTTTAATCATGCGCATTGCATCATCAATACATTTCTTGTTTGTTCCGGAAACTTCGATGCGTCCCATACCATCAATTTCTTCGATAGTAATCACAGCACCAGTTTCTTCCTGCATACCTTGGATGATCTTTCCACCAGGGCCGATCACAGCACCGATAAATTCTTTAGGAATTGTCATCGTTTCGATACGTGGAGCATGTTCTTTCAGGTCGGCACGTGGTTCGGCAATTGTTTCAGTTATCTTATTAAGGATATGCATACGTCCTTCTTTAGCCTGGTTCAAAGCACGTTCCAGAATATCGTAAGACAGACCGTCTACCTTGATATCCATCTGTGTAGCAGTGATACCATCTTTTGTTCCGGTCACCTTGAAGTCCATATCTCCCAAGTGGTCTTCGTCACCCAGAATATCAGACAATACAGCATATTTTTCTTCGCCCGGATTCTTAATCAGTCCCATAGCGATACCCGATACCGGTTTCTTGATCTTCACACCTGCATCCATCAATGCCAATGTGCCGGCACATACGGTAGCCATAGAAGAAGAACCGTTAGATTCGAGGATATCTGAAACCACACGTACTACATACGGATAATCAGCAGGAATCTGTCCCTTCAAAGCACGCCAAGCCAAGTGACCGTGACCGATTTCACGACGGCCCACACCACGTTGTGCTTTTGCTTCGCCTGTAGAGAAAGGAGGGAAGTTATAATGTAACAGGAAACGTTCTTTTCCGTGTTCCAAAACATCATCGATAATCTTCTCATCCAGTTTTGTACCCAGAGTAACAGAAGTCAATGACTGTGTTTCACCACGAGTAAAGATAGCAGATCCGTGAGGGCCAGGCAGAGGACCTACTTCACACCAGATCGGGCGGATTTCAGTAGTCTTACGACCATCCAAACGCTTACCTTCGTCAAGAATAGAACGGCGCATGGCTTCTTTTTCTACATCGTGGTAGTAACGGTCGATCAATGCAGCCTTTTCGTCCAACTCTTCTTCAGAGAATTGAGCTTTGAATTCTTCGCGGATCGCTTCGAAAGCAGCAAAACGTTCGTGTTTGTTGTTGTTTCCTGAAGCGGCAACTGCATAAGCCTTGTCGTAACATGCTTCGCGAACAGCCTTGCGCAAGTCTTCGTCATTTACTTCGTGGTTGTATTCGCGTTTTACAGTTTTTCCAACCTCTTCAGTCAACTCCATCTGCGCTTTGCAATGAATCTTGATAGCTTCGTGAGCTACTTTCATTGCTTCCAGCAATTCAGCTTCGGATACTTCATGCATTTCACCTTCTACCATCATGATGTTCTCATAAGTAGCGGCTACCATCAAGTCCATGTCAGCTTTTTCCAGTTGTTCAAAAGTCGGATTGATAACGAACTGTCCGTCGATACGCGCTACACGTACTTCAGAGATCGGTCCGTTGAAAGGAATATCTGAAACGGCAAGTGCTGCAGAAGCGGCAAGTCCTGCCAATGCATCCGGCATGTCCACACCATCAGCAGAAAAGAGGATGATGTTCACATATACCTCTGCGTGATAATTATCGGGGAATAAAGGACGGAGAGCACGGTCGACAAGACGGCAAGTCAGAATTTCATAATCAGAAGCTCTACCTTCTCGCTTGGTGAAACCACCAGGGAAACGGCCGAATGCCGCAAATTTTTCTTTGTACTCTACCTGTAAAGGCATAAAATCTGTTCCGGGAACTGCATCTTTAGCGGCACAAACAGTAGCTAACAACATGGTGTTGCCCATGCGGAGCATTACAGAACCGTCTGCCTGTTTTGCCAACTTTCCCGTCTCGAGTGTGATGGTTCTTCCATCAGGTAACTCGATTGTCTTAACAATTGGGTTAATCATAAAAATTGTTTTATCTATACTTTTTCTTTCAAAATTCCTGCAAAGATATACATTTATCGTGGTAATCAGGTGGAAATGAGGTAAAAAGTTAGTAGTGAACTGATTTTTTTTCAAAATTAGGATGAAGAACACGGCAAAATGCTTTGACTAATCTCGAAAAGAAGTATATTTGCATCTCGTTAATAACACACACTATATGAAAAAGGTTACTTTTGCAGCGCTCGCCGCACTTACTATTACAGCTTGTAGTTCCGGTCCTAAATTCCAGGTGAACGGGGATGTATCAGGAGCCGACGGTAAAATGCTTTATCTCGAAGCTTCCGGTCTGGAAGGTATTGTTCCGCTCGATTCAGTGAAGCTGAAGGGGGAAGGCACATTCAGTTTCAAGCAGCCTCGTCCCGAATCACCCGAATTTTATCGCTTGCGGATTGACGACAAAATCATCAACTTTTCTGTAGATTCTATCGAAACGATTCAGATCAAAGCTCCGTATGTGGATTTCTCCACGACTTACACGGTGGAAGGTTCGGAAAACAGCAACAAGATAAAAGAGCTGACGTTGAAGCAGATCCGCCTTCAAAAAGAGGTGGACGACTTGCTGGTAGCTTTACGCAGTAACAGAATGGGACATGATGTGTTCGAAGACAGTCTGGCAACATTGCTCAACAATTATAAGGAAGATGTCAAAGTGAACTATATTTTCGCTGCTCCCAACACGGCAGCCGCTTACTTTGCCCTGTTCCAGAAACTCAATAATTATCTGATATTCGATCCGTTGAACAATAAAGACGATGTGAAATGTTTCGCTGCTGTTGCTACGAGCCTCAACAATGCGTTCCCTAACGCTGTACGTTCTAAAAACCTTTATAATATTGTAATCAAAGGGATGAAGAACACACGCCAGCCACAGGCAAAAGCATTGGAGATTCCCCAAGAGAAAATAGTGGAAACCGGAATTATCGACATCGCCCTGCGTGACGTGAAAGGAAATGTGCGCAAGCTGACCGACCTGAAAGGAAAAGTCGTATTGCTCGATTTCTCTGTATTCCAGTCGCCTGCCGGATCTCCTCATAACCTGATGCTTCGCGAACTATATAATGAATACGCAAAACAAGGATTGGAAATATACCAGGTATCTCTCGATGCGGACGAACACTACTGGAAAACTGCGGCAGACAATCTTCCCTGGGTTTGTGTACGCGATGGAAACGGAGTATATTCTACAAACGTAGCTGTATATAATGTTCGTCAGGTTCCATCTATCTTTTTGATTAATCGTAACAACGAATTGAAGCTTCGTGGCGAAGATATCAAGGATTTGGAAGCAGCTGTCAAGTCATTGCTCTAAGTTGTTATAATTTAGCATATTTCATTTAAATATGTTACATAGCATCCTTTTTCGCTTGACACGTATCACTTAAAAGTCTATCTTTGCAAAGAAATAATGATAAGAGGGTTCCAACATGGCTCATGTTGGAATTCTTTTTTGTTTATATGACCATTTAAAACAATTAAAGGAGGAAAACATCATGGCTTATATGTCAGAAGAAGGTTACAAGAAACTGATGGCGGAACTGAAGGAACTGGAAACAGTGGAACGCCCGAAGATCTCTGCGGCAATAGCCGAAGCCAGAGATAAAGGAGACTTGTCTGAAAATGCAGAATACGATGCTGCCAAAGAGGCGCAGGGTATGCTTGAAATGCGCATCAACAAATTGAAAGCTACCATTGCAGACGCAAAAATCATTGATGAATCTAAACTGAAAACAGATTCTGTACAGATTTTAAATAAAGTGGAACTGAAGAATGTAAAGAACGGTATGAAGATGACTTATACCATCGTTTCCGAAAGTGAAGCTAACCTGAAGGAAGGAAAGATTTCCGTTAACACCCCAATTGCACAAGGTCTGCTTGGCAAGAAGGTGGGTGATGTAGCCGAAATCACTGTTCCACAAGGTAAAATTGCATTGGAAGTAGTAAACATATCAATTTAACGTAAAGGCAGGTCTCCTTATGGGGCTTGCCTTAATTTATCAATAAAAGTTATGGCAACAATATTCAGTAGAATCATCGCAGGCGAAATCCCCTGCTACAAGGTGGCGGAAAACGAAAAGTTTTTTGCGTTTCTCGATATCAATCCGTTGGTAAAGGGACACACATTGGTGGTGCCCAAACAGGAAGTAGACTATATTTTCGATTTGAGCGATGAGGACCTGGCTGCTATGCATGTATTTGCAAAGAAAGTGGCCCGTGCCATTGAAAAAGCTTTCCCCTGCAAAAAGGTGGGCGAAGCGGTTATCGGACTGGAAGTTCCTCATGCACATATTCATTTAATTCCTATTCAAAAGGAATCGGATATGTTGTTTTCGAATCCTAAACTGAAATTGTCAGATGAAGAATTCAAATCCATAGCACAAGCGATCAACTCCTCTCTATAAAACATGATGATGAAATAATAAAAGGCATTCTGTGACAGAATGCCTTTTTCTTTTATTTCTCTTTACTCTCGGCTACTTCAACCAGGTAAACTCCGATACAGATAAAAATAATGGCAAACGTTTGCGTCCAGCTAAAACGGTCTTGCCCCAAAGCAAGGGAAGCAATAGTTGCTACAATCAGAATCAGATAACCATAAATGGCAACCACCGTTGTTTTCAGATATTTCAGACCGACAGGCAGTAACATATAACTGATGGTGGTCGGAAAAATCAATACGAACATCAAGATAAGGAAAGGTGTCCAATGGAATGGCATGGAGAATACCGGAGCATCGATTCCTGTAATAAACGTTACGATCATGGCGGATACGGCAGCACCGGAAAAAGTATATCGCAACATTGTTACTGCTCCGATGGCAGTCAGAATACGCTGACTAAGAATCAGATAGACAGCATATACCACAGAACTAAGAAGACAAAGCATATTTCCCGTGAAAGCATCGGACGCCAAATCATCACTTTGCTGGGTTAAGATACAAACCAATGCTCCTATCAGACCGATAGAAATTCCTATGATTTTTTTAGTGGTCGCCTTCTCTTTATAAAAGAATATCATCATAAGAAAAACCCAGATAGGCTGGAGGCTGGTAAAAATGGAACTGGAAACAGGGGTTGTTTTACTCAATCCGGCCAGGTAGAGAAACATAAAGCCGTAAAGCCCCAAGGCTCCCAACAGGAAGAGGAGCCATTTGTCTTTGGCAGATGATTTCTCCGGAGGCATAAACCACCCGATTACCCAAAAGGCTGCTGCCGCAAATGTGCAGCGAAGGGTTGCCCCTGTCAGCGGACTCATCCACAAAGGCAGAAGATACTTCAGGGCATTCATATTTAAACCGCTAAAAACTTTCGAGACGGCCATACTAAGATTGGCTTCCAGTTTCTTATTCTTCATTTTTTATTTCAATTGGTCGTTAAACAAAAAGGTATGACGGCGCCGGTATGCCCAGAAAAGAGTCACAATGGTAATCAGCAGATTAAGAATAAACGGAAACTCTTGTGATTGGGTATGAAATACCCATTGGAAAAAATCGACGATAAAGGGATAGAGCAAAATAGCCAGGTAGTTCATCATCATCACAAATGCCAAAGCTAACGTGGTCTTTTGCGGCAATGCGGTCTGTGTGGTCTTATCATAGAGCATGGGCTGGATAATGCCATACCCTAAACCGACCAGAATACATCCGGGAATAATCAACCATTCAATCGGAGCTATCCAAATTAACAATAGGCCTAATGCTATCGACAACAGGCTATATGTCTTCGTACGTTCTTTAAACAAGCCTACAATCTTATCCAGGCAGAAGCCCGGAGCGGTGATGGCCAGGAAGAAAAGCGAAATCATCAGTCCGGAATTACCACTGGAGAAGTGATGCTTTTCCATTAAGAAAGGCAGATTGAAGATCACTACTACCACAATATATGTAATCACTCCATAGAAAAGCATCAGTTCTATCAGATGTTTGATGTGAATACCATATTTGCTGCCTCCTATGTCTATGGCAGACTGCCGGGCAGCTTTGCTGTCTTCTGTCGGACTCGTCTCCGTCGCCGTAGTAGCTGCTGCAGACGAAGAAGATGCTGTAAAAGCGACTTCTCCAGAGCGGTCTTCTTTCAAATGTCCTACCAGCAGGATGGAAACCAACGGGAGGAGATAGACAAGGAAAGGCAGGTGCCAACTGACTTCTGCCAGATAGCCCGTCACGGCAGTTGCTATCACTAACGTGAAATTAGTAATGGCCGAACTCAATCCGAACTGTTTCACCCGATAAGTCCCTACAAAATATTTGGAAACCAAGCCGGTAGATAAAGGGATAATAAGTCCGGAGCCGATACCAAGCAAGGCACTTACCACAATCAACTGCCACATTCGATTGGAAATCAGATACAGAATGCCGCTTGCGGCAAAAAGCCAGAGTCCAACTTTCAATACACGGACATAATCGACTTTCTCTGTCAGCTTACCCCCCAGCAATATAAAAGGAATGATGAGCAATGATGGCAGTGAGGTCAACATCTGTATGTCCAGATCCGTAGCTTTCGGAAATATCTTCGTAAGGTCACCCAATATAGGTGAAACAGCTAGTCCCGGCAATGAAGTCAATGCCGAAATAGACCAGATGGCAATTAAAGTGATAAGAGGAATTGTTCCTCGTCCCGTCTGTATCTTCATAATGCTTATTCGTTAAAAGTTTAGGTTTGAAGAAAACAATAGTCGCTTTATAAAGTTCAAATAGGCAATAAACATACTTCATTTAGAGATATCGGGACTATTCTTATCAAGTCAATTCAGTGATAAGATAAAAAGTAGTCAACCTTAATCAGGGAGTTTACCCGCTACAAGATACTACGAAGAAGGTTATATTCTCAAACTATTCTCACTGTTATGAGAAAAAATTCTCATCGCAGTGAGAAAATTTTCTCATAGTATTGAGTATTTTTTCTCATTACGATGAGAATATTCTCTTCTCGAAAGGGAAAAGATACTCCTCATAAGTTCTTCCAAACAAGAAGACTCCCCTCCTTAATAAACGCCAAATAATGTAAAACCCGGAAACTTTCAAAACTATCTGCTGTTGTTGTGGGAAATTCGACGGGGAAAATCCCCATCGCCCTAAACCTTTAAAAAAACAAATTAGTATGGAAGATTTAAATTTCAGAAAAGGTGATGCAAAAACCGATGTATTTGGTTCAGACAGAATGTTACAACCCTCTCCGGTGGAGAAAATACCTGATGGACCTACTACTCCTGAAGTCGCCTATCAAATGGTGAAAGATGAAACATTTGCTCAAACCCAACCACGTCTGAATCTGGCTACTTTCGTTACCACTTATATGGATGAATACGCCACTAAGCTGATGAATGAGGCCATTAACATCAACTACATTGATGAAACAGAATATCCGCGTATCGCAGTGATGAACGGTAAATGTATCAACATCGTTGCCAACTTGTGGAACTCCCCCGAAAAAGACACTTGGAAAACAGGTGCGTTGGCTATCGGTTCTTCAGAAGCATGTATGCTGGGTGGTGTAGCTGCTTGGCTGCGTTGGCGCAAGAAAAGACAAGCACAGGGCAAACCGTTTGATAAACCAAACTTTGTTATTTCTACAGGTTTCCAGGTTGTTTGGGAAAAGTTTGCACAGTTGTGGCAGATTGAAATGCGTGAAGTGCCTTTGACACTCGAAAAAACCACTCTTGACCCCGAAGAAGCTTTAAAAATGTGTGATGAAAACACCATCTGTATCGTACCGATTCAAGGCGTTACATGGACTGGACTGAATGATGACGTCGAAGCATTGGACAAAGCACTGGATGCCTACAATGCCAAGACCGGTTATGACATTCCTATCCACGTAGATGCCGCCAGTGGTGGTTTCATCCTTCCGTTCCTGTATCCGGAAAAGAAATGGGACTTCCGTTTGAAATGGGTACTTTCTATCAGCGTATCCGGTCATAAGTTTGGCTTGGTATATCCGGGACTCGGATGGGTCTGCTGGAAAGGCAAAGAATATCTGCCCGAAGAAATGTCATTCAGCGTAAATTACCTGGGTGCCAACATTACACAGGTAGGTTTGAACTTCTCTCGTCCGGCCGCACAAATCCTGGGACAATATTATCAATTCATCCGTTTAGGATTCCAGGGTTACAAAGAAGTACAGTACAACTCCCTGCAAATTGCTAAATATATCCACAGCGAAATAGCCAAGATGGTTCCGTTTGTCAACTACTCTGAAGATGTTGTGAACCCATTATTCATCTGGTATCTGAAACCGGAATATGCAAAGAAGGCTAAATGGACTTTGTACGATTTGCAAGACAAACTGTCTCAACATGGTTGGATGGTTCCTGCTTACACATTGCCTTCCAAACTGGAAGATTATGTAGTGATGCGTGTCGTTGTCCGTCAGGGATTCAGCCGTGATATGGCAGATATGCTACTGGGCGACATCAACAACGCTATCGCCGAACTCGAAAAACTGGAATATCCTACTCCTACCCGTATGGCTCAAGAAAAGAATCTTCCGGTAGAAGCTAAGATGTTCAACCACGGCGGTCATCGTAAAACCGTGAAAAAATAAAAAGAATCTATGGATAAAAAAGTAACACTCGCTCAATTGAAAGAAGTGGTACAGGAGGCATACGATCAGGTAAAGACCAATACCGGCGGCAAGAACGCCGACTATATCCCCTACCTGGCAAATGTCAACAAAGATCTCTTTGGAATCAGTGTCTGCCTGCTCAACGGGAAGACCATCCATGTGGGAGATACTGACTACCGCTTCGGTATAGAATCCGTATCCAAAGTACATACGGCTATTCTGGCACTGCGCCAATATGGTGCCAAAGAAATCCTGGACAAGATTGGAGCCGACGCAACAGGCTTGCCTTTCAATTCAATTATCGCCATCTTGCTGGAGAACGACCATCCGTCTACTCCGTTGGTAAACGCCGGAGCTATCTCTGCCTGCAGCATGGTGCAGCCCATTGGCGACTCTGCCAAGAAATGGGATGCCATCGTAGGAAACGTGACCGATTTATGCGGCAGCGCCCCACAGTTGATTGATGAATTGTACAAGTCCGAATCGGATACCAACTTCAACAACCGTTCTATCGCATGGTTGCTGAAAAATTATAATCGGATTTATGATGATCCGGATATGTCATTAGACCTCTACACCCGTCAGTGCTCATTGGGAGTGACTGCATTGCAGCTTTCCATTGCAGCCGGCACAATCGCCAACGGTGGCGTAAATCCGGTGACCAAGAAAGAAGTTTTTGATGCCACGCTGGCTCCTAAAATCACTGCCATGATTGCCGCAGTAGGTTTCTACGAACATACCGGCGACTGGATGTACACTTCCGGCATCCCTGCCAAAACAGGTGTGGGCGGTGGTGTGATGGGTGTACTGCCCGGACAGTTCGGTATTGCTGCATTTGCTCCTCCTTTGGATGGATCGGGCAACTCCGTGAAAGCGCAGTTAGCTATTCAATACATCATGAACAAGCTGGAATTAAATGTGTTTAGCAACAACCATATCACCGTTGTTGACTAAAACTCTCTCTCGATCTCTTTTATAAGTAGGTAAAGGTTACTATCTCCCGATAGTAACCTTTTTCTTTAAGAAAAGTAATCTCCTATTGGTTTTCAACATTTTACGCCCGACGTCGCTCCATCAGTCTTTATCCCCACACAAGCATATTATGTATTTGCTTTCTGTACGGCAGCTTTTTCTGCCGATTCCTTTTGAGCGGAAGCCTTTTTCTGTTGTTCCTCTTCTTCATAATATTGTTTTCTACGCTTGTTGGATTGCTGAATCAAATTTGTAATATAAACTGTAAAGATAGGGAACATCATCATACCCAAGGCAGCCAGCAAAACGGAAAGCACGCGCCCGGTCACAGTCTGCGCTACGATATTCGACCCTACGGTAGTGACATCCATAAAAGCCCACCACAAGGCATCTCCATAATCATTCACCAATGGATTCACCCGATGTTCGAGCACAAAAAATGCCAGACTGGAGAAATAAACTGTTGCCAGCAGCATCGTCAGATAAGAGACGAACAAACTCGAAGCCCGATTGTAAGTCAGCCAGCCGACCACAATAGCAAGCGCATAACCGCCTCTTAATAAAGGAATGAAACGAAGCATATAGGTGATCTCATCCGAAAACGTCCATCCATAATATGCGATAATATTCTGATAAGGAATGGCCACCAATAAAAAGATAAAATGTGTCCGCAAATAGCGTCCTTTATGTTTTGCCAAGAAGAACTCCAACACAAAATCGAAAAGAAACCAAAGACAGATACATAGCTGTACCTTCATGTAAGAAGACTGTGTATAGAAAGGAATTCCCTTAAAAGTATCCACCGAGATACTGATGACCAGAAACAGGGACATCACTAATATAATAATGTGAAGAATACCGTAGATCCCCTTTTTTCCGAAAATAAAATCTGAAAGTGCTGATTTCATAACTACTTAGTTTATAATAAAATGGTTCATATATAATTTAGATTGTTTAGAAACAATCGAGAAAAGTAATTGTTTCAAAACAGGTAAATCCAAGGTTACAATATCCCGTTCCGGCGATGTTAATTAACGAACTTTGAAAGAGATTGCGGAAACATCTCACGCAAAATGTTGTTATAACACTGACTTTAAAATATTTTTCACTTAAAACCTTAACTTATGGCAAATATTAAAAATGCAGTGAAGCTGGGTGTGTTTACCCTTGCTATCATGAATGTTACGGCAGTAGTATCCTTGCGTGGACTACCAGCCGAGGCCGTATATGGAATGAGCTCGGCCTTCTATTATCTTTTTGCGGCTATTGTCTTTCTAATCCCTACATCGCTCGTTGCAGCCGAGCTGGCGGCGATGTTTCAGGATAAGCAGGGTGGTGTGTTCCGGTGGGTAGGCGAGGCCTACGGCAAGAAACTGGGATTCCTCGCCATCTGGGTGCAATGGATTGAAAGTACGATCTGGTATCCGACAGTATTAACGTTTGGTGCCGTATCTATCGCTTTTATCGGAATGAACGACGTACATGACATGTCACTGGCAAACAATAAGTATTATACGCTTATTGTAGTACTGATCATCTACTGGCTGGCCACTTTCATTTCTCTGAAAGGTATGAGCTGGGTAGGTAAAGTAGCCAAAGTCGGTGGTATGGTTGGTACCATTATTCCGGCTGGTCTGTTGATTATCTTAGGAATCATTTACCTGGCAACCGGCGGACAATCCAATATGGATTTCCACAGTAGCTTCATCCCCGACTTTACCAACTTTGATAATGTCGTTCTTGCTGCCAGTATCTTCTTGTTTTATGCTGGTATGGAAATGGGCGGTATCCACGTAAAAGACGTAGAGAACCCTTCTAAAAACTATCCGAAAGCCGTATTCATCGGTGCGCTGATCACAGTGCTGATCTTCGTTCTAGGTACTTTTGCATTAGGTGTGATTATCCCTGCTAAAGATATCAACCTGACTCAAAGCCTGCTCGTCGGTTTCGACAATTATTTCAAATATATTCATGCTTCCTGGTTGTCACCAATCATTGCCGTTGCCCTTGCTTTCGGTGTATTGGCTGGCGTATTGACATGGGTTGCCGGTCCGTCAAAAGGTATATTTGCCGTAGGTAAAGCTGGTTATATGCCTCCGTTCTTTCAGAAAACAAACAAACTGGGTGTACAGAAAAACATCTTACTCGTGCAGGGTATCGCTGTAACCATCTTAAGTTTGTTGTTTGTCGTTATGCCTTCCGTACAGAGTTTCTATCAGATTCTGTCACAGTTGACAGTTATTCTTTATCTGATTATGTATTTGTTGATGTTCTCCGGAGCTATCGCATTGCGTTATAAGATGAAGAAACTTAACCGTCCGTTCCGTATCGGTAAGTCCGGCAACGGTCTGATGTGGTTTGTTGGCGGTCTTGGTTTCTGCGGATCATTGCTTGCTTTCATCCTTAGCTTCATCCCGCCCAGCCAAATCTCTACCGGTAGCAACACCGTTTGGTTCTCCGTACTGATTATCGGTGCAATTATCGTCGTTATTGCTCCGTTCATCATCTACGCTTCCAAGAAACCGTCTTGGGTAGACCCGAATTCCAATTTCGAACCGTTCCATTGGGAAGTTCAGGCTCAACCTGCCACCGCAAACGTTAGTGCAAGCAGCGTTAATGCTCCCCGTCCTGCCAATGCAACTTCTGCACATACAGGAGGAGCAACCGGGACAAGTACAGCTAAACCCGGCGCAACCGCTTCCGGTGGAAGTTCCTCTGCCAGCAAAGCATCTCCGGGAACCGGAGACAAAGATAAGGATGTACCTAAGTCGTAAAGACTAAACATTCATCTTGTTCATCAAGAAGTTCAAGACAATTCGAAAAGCCTTGAATTTATAAAATCACCCTCACTACAGTCAAGTGAACTGCACCCCAAAAGTCAGATTTAACACTTTTGAGATACACTTTACAACTGTAGTAAGGGCGATTTACTTTATAGGCCGGGCTTAATCAATTCCGGCTTAATCACCCGTGGCAACACAAAGCTGAAAGTGGATCCCCGGTTAATTTCCGAATCGAGTTCAAGATTTCCGCCCAGGTTTTGGATAATTGTTTGCGAAAGAGTCAGTCCAAGTCCCGTCCCCTGCATTTCACGATCGAGTTTTATGAAACGTGAGAATATCTTTTTCTGTTCTTCTTCCGGTATACCAATGCCGGTGTCGGACACAAAAAAGTAAATCTCGTCCGTGCTTTCCAGGCGGCAACCAAAACGAATTTCACCCGACGTGGTGAATTTCATCGCATTATGCAAGAGGTTAGACAATACCTGAATGATGCGTTCCCGTTCCGAATACATCATAATAGGTTCTACATGTGCCTCACAAATCAATTCCACCGACGAGTCATTCAATTTCATCTTAAATATTCCGTCCAACTCTCTCAATAAATCATTGACATCAAACTCCGTATAAACAAAATCAACTGTCCCCGATTCTATTTGAGAAAGATCGAAAATATCATTCACCAAGCGCAACAACCGTTCGTTATTCTCTACAATAATATCAGCATACATTTTTCTCTCCTCTTCACTGGATGCCGACACCATCAAACCGGAAAATCCGACAATAGCATTTAATGGCGTACGAACCTCGTGGCTCATATTAGCGATGAAGGCTGATTTCAATTTATCGGCAGAAATGGAATGTTCTCTTTCAATGGTCAGTAACCTTTGCGCATTCTTCAGTTCCGTCACATTATAAACAGTCAACACCATATAATCTTCGCCATGAATCTTCAGATAAGTACCCGATACCGATACATCGCAAGGAGTTACTGTCGTCTCATCCTCACTCAACAGCTTCATCGAAGCCTCCAGATTTTTAAAGCTTGCTTTCTTGTAAAAAGCCTTACCGATAGACGCACGAATACAACATAGTTTACACTGTTCATGCCGACCACATACACCGGCTGTAATCGCGTTTCTACAATGCAACAAATCCCCCACTCTTTTTGTAACTCCACCTACCTGAACAGGCAGACGGTTCAAAGAATAATAATTAGTGTCACAGACTACCAAATCCTTATCAATCAATAAGAAGTAGGCATTGATGTTCTGCAAAACCAAAGCCAACTTTTTAAGTTCATTCTCTTTGTTTTCTTTCGAATGTACCTCTTTTTGGAGTGACTGGCACTTTGCCCACACATAAATAAAGGCAGCTAATAGAACTATTATAATAATAATTGCCAGTGATGACATAGGATTAGAGTGTTTATAATGTTTTGATAGTTTCAGTGCGTAAATTTATAAAATATGTTGCATAAATAATGGGGTATCTACATATTTATTCCAACAAAAATACATTTATATTTTCACCGGTCAGAATTTGGCGAAATTTTCCCGCTAAGTTATTGCGGTATTAAAAAATATACTTATCTTTGCACCCGCAAACGAGAAAGGTGCCATAGCTCAGTTGGTAGAGCAAAGGACTGAAAATCCTTGTGTCCCCGGTTCGATTCCTGGTGGCACCACTTCGTAAGCAATCGGAATGTAGCGCAGTTGGTAGCGCACTACGTTCGGGACGTAGGGGTCGGGCGTTCGAGTCGCCTCATTCCGACAAAATAAAGGGTAGCTTTCTGGAATACAGTAAGTTGCCCTTTATTTCTATTTACTCACCGGGACGAAATCGGGACGGCTATACAAAAGAAAATACCAACCTATTATATCATGAAAAACAGTATTTATCTCTTTACAGTAGCAGTAACTTCTTTTATGTGCATCAGCTGCACAAAGACTCAAACCACTCTTTCGGAAAATGAAAAGGCAGTCAATCCTCCTATCATGGGATGGAGTTCATGGAATGCGTTTCGTGTAGACATCAGTGAAGACATTATCAAAAATCAGGCTGACCTGATGGTGAAAAAAGGTCTGAAAGATGCCGGATATCATTATGTCAATATCGATGACGGCTATTTCGGAAAACGTGACGACAACGGAATTATGCTTGGAAATGAAAAACGGTTCCCGAACGGCATGAAACCGGTAGCGGACCATATTCACAGCCTGGGAATGAAAGCCGGCCTTTATACCGATGCGGGTAATAGTACGTGCGGTTCCATGTGGGACAGTGACACAGCTGGTATAGGAGCAGGCATCTATGGACACGAACTGCAAGACGCCCAATTATACTTTGGCGATTGGGGGTTCGATTTTATCAAAATTGATTATTGCGGAGGAGACGCGCTGGGACTCAGTGAAAAGGAACGCTACACCTCAATCCGGAACAGTATAGACAAAGTAAACAAAGATGTTTCCATCAATATCTGCCGATGGGCCTTCCCGGGCACTTGGGCTAAAGATGCAGCAACCTCCTGGCGTATCAGCGGGGATATTAACGCACATTGGGGCTCATTAAAATATGTAGTCGGCAAGAATCTTTACCTGTCTGCCTATGCCGGCAACGGACATTACAATGACATGGATATGATGGTTATCGGATTCCGTAACGACAGCAAAGTGGGCGGACAAGGTCTTACCCCGACAGAAGAAGAAGCTCATTTCGGTTTATGGTGTATCATGAGCTCTCCTTTGCTTATCGGATGTAACCTGGAAAACATACCGGACTCTTCTCTCGAACTGCTGAAAAATAAAGAATTGATTGCCCTCAACCAAGACCCGCTGGGCTTGCAGGCCTATGTAGCGCAACATGAAAATGAAGGTTATGTACTCGTGAAAGATATTGAGCAGAAACGTGGAAACGTACGTGCTGTGGCTCTCTACAATCCTTCCGATACCGTATGCAGTTTCTCCGTCCCGTTCTCTTCATTGGAATTTGGAGGAAACGTAAAAGTACGTGATCTCGTAAAACATAGCGATTTAGGCAACTTCTCCGATGCTTTCGAACAAACGCTTCCGGCACACAGTGCCATGTTCCTCCGCATGGAAGGCGAAACACGTCTGGAACCGACTTTGTACGAAGCGGAATGGGCTTACTTGCCTCTTTTCAACGACCTTGGCAAAAATCCTAAAGGTATTCTTTATGCCAATGACAAGGAAGCTTCCGGCAAAATGAAAGTAGGTTTCCTGGGTGGACAACCGGAAAATTATGCCGAATGGAAGGAAGTGTACAGCGGAGATGGCGGACGCTATAACATGACTATTCATTACTCCTACGGTAAAGGTCGCCAGATAGAATTGGATGTCAACGGTATTATTACCAAAATCGATTCTTTGGGTGAGGATAATAACCACAACGAAATCACAGTTCCCGTTGAGCTAAAAGCCGGTTACAACACCATTCGCATGGGTAATAGTTACAACTGGGCACCGGATATCGATTGCTTCACTTTGACAAAAGCATTGTAATTTGACGATATAACCCTCAATATTGAAAGGAGCAACAACGGAATAAAGATGCCCCTAAAAGTTTTTCATCTTACTTTTAGGAGGCACTTTAAAAGCCATTATTGCTCCTTTTCCAGTTTAGATACTGTCTAGTAATTCGTGCAATATTTTATATCTTCATACCTATTTCGCTTCATTCATTCCGGCGTTATTGTAATCTCCGCCTTTTCTTCTATATTCATCTGCAAGCATGCATCTTCTGTCAGAGGAGTCCAGACAACCCGCTTACATTCTCCTTTTTGCAAATCGTTAGAATGACGACCGCTACCAGCCAGATATTCCGTTCCTACCTCCGTATTCGCAAATGTCCATCTCCACACACCATCTAAATTCAGATAGAAGTTTTCTATTTTACTGTCTTTTGCATGAAATTCCCTCACATTCCCCTGAATATCAAGCGAACGAAATTGGCAAGAATCAAGCAATACATTATAGCGCCCACGGACAATCAATGAATCCATTTCAACACCCTTCAGGTTTAATTTCAAACCTTCCGTATCAGTGATTATGCCAGCCAGCGAGTCCACAGCCAATTTTACGTTAAAACCAGTTGAGTAAATATAATCTTGGTGTTGAAACTTATCAGGAATATTGTTCGCACTAAAATCCAGCTTCATAAACAGAGTATCATCCTTTTGGATTACATTCAAATATTTCCCCCCAGGATACGAAATTTGCTCTTTCCCTGACGAAGCGGAAGGAGATTCTATTTTCATTTCTCCGCTTACAAACACACGTCTCTCTTCGGGTACTCCATCCTGGCTGACAAATACCTTAACAACATGCACGCCATTCAAGTCCATTGTCACTTGTTCATCACCCAAAAAGGCTCCATTTTCCCGATACGACTTCCCTGACATAGATATGAAAATAATTGTTGCCACAATTACAATCAATCCCGAAACGAGAAGGCCTATAAATATATAAGTAGTACGTTTCATAATATTCGTCTTTATTCTATTTTTGCTTTTTTATAAACTCATGATACATTGTCTCTATTTCTTTTATCGGTATATCAAGCGTATACAGCTGACGAAAGAAATAGTCCAGTTCTTCCTTTAAAAAAGTATCCTTACGGAGAGAATGAATCAGCTCTTTCGCTCCCGAAGCTACAAAATACCCAATGCCACGTTTATTATAAATAATACTCTGCACCTGAAGATAATCAAAGGAACGCATCACCGTATTAGCATTCACCTCCACAATAGCAGCATACTCTCTGACAGAAGGGATTCGCTCCTCTTCCGGATATTGCCCCAGCAATATCTCATCACAGATTCTATCTGCAATCTGTAAATAAATAGCTTTACTTTCTTTAAAATTCATAGGCTAAGTATTACATTCGATTAATAATTTCGGACTCTTTAAAGCGGAAATAAGCCAGTGTCCAATTCATCAACGCAAAAAAGATGCCGGCAACAATTATGATCGACAAAATAGTATCTTTGGACTCGAATATGCCGCCCGAATAATATTGGCCGTTTTCCAACAGAATCTTGCTCATCAAAATGCCGGCTAAAAAATACACCATAACTATCACTGTTCCTGCCGCAAATGTTTTCAGGAAAGAGTTCTTTGGCCAAATAGAGCTACCCAGCACAAATAAAGATTGAACAAAGAAATAGCCTGACATCAGTGCTCCAAATTCCAACCCGCTGTTGCACAAAGTATAATATTTTTCGTCTCCAACCAAATGCGACAAAGCAACAGGGGCGATAAAGTCCTTTTCCGGATAAGCTAAAGAATAGATAATCAAACGTGTATAGTCTGCCAACTTATAAGAAATCAGGAAAACAACCAGATACACCACTGTGAATACAAACCATCTGGAGAAGAATTTCTCAAAAGGAGTTGCCGGAACCATCAACATGGAAGTGCGGCTCGTTTTCGATTTCATCCTTTCCATTGTAAACGAAGCACTCAAACCGCCGAAGCCCCATAAAGCCCAGATAAAAACAACCAGAAGAAATACCCATGCCGGATCGTTCTCATAATCATAAGTACCTCTATACGCAAAATATCCATTCCAAACCATTACCACTGCCATCACTCCATACATCAACACCATACGAAGCACATTCGATCTCCAATTCTCCACCATCTCCTTGCGGCAGAGATTTATAAAACGAGGCAAACTGAAAAAAGTATCTTTTATCATCGTCTTTTATTTTTGAGTGTGAAACAATCGGGCTATCTCTTCAGGAGCCGCCAGCGTAGCATTAAAAAGAAGTTCCAGGTTTAATTCCGATTCTTCCTGTTCTTCGTTAGGAAGTATCAGGTAATTTCCCTGGATAGTAGGGATTGCGAAAAGAGCACTTTTCGCCAATTCCCGATCGTCACTCTCCACAAAGAAAAGCTTGTCGCAAATATTACTTGTAGATTCATCCAGCAATACACAGCTGTCGTCCATAATCAATACATGATCGAGCACCTTATCGATGTCACGAACCTGATGCGTAGAAATTACAATCGTCTTATCATCCGACATACCCGATGCGATAAACTTACGGAACTGACTTTTGCCGGGAATGTCCAGTCCGTTGGTCGGCTCGTCCATCAACAAAAGAGAAGTGTTTGTAGCAAGCGCAAAGCTCATGAATACTTTCTTTTTCTGTCCCATAGAAAGTGATCCGAGATCAATATCTATATCCATCTCAAAATAATGGAGATATTTAATCATCTCTTCCTTGCTGAAACGGGGATAAAAAGGACTGTTCAACTCCACATAGCTGACCAAAGAGACTGAAGGTAATTCAAACTCTTCGGGGACTAAAAACATATCCTGTAAAGTAATCGGTAACCGACGGCGCACATCTGTATCGTGAAACACCACTTTGCCGTTTTTAGGAGTCAATAACCCGGACATCAGATAGAGAAGAGTAGACTTTCCCGCGCCATTCTTTCCCAACAGGCCATATACCCTGCCGGACTCGAACGAAAGCGAAAAATCATGTAGTACCGCACGCTTCGATTTACGATAAGTAAATGAAAGATTTTCTACTGTAATCATAGTATTTCTGTTTAATGAATAATGATCTTTTAGTGTATTAGTGTAATAGTACACCACAAAAGTAGATAATCTTTTGAATATTCCAATAGAAAAGGAGAAAAAAGTGCAAAAAAAGGAGGAGCTAAGATCACTCTCCACTCCTCCTGTCACGACAAACAACTAAAATTATTCACTATTTGATGCCGTCCAATGCCCTTTTAGCAGTAGCATTAGCGGGGTCTATAGCCAGAATTTTATTCCAGTATTCTATGGATTTATCTTTATTAGCCCTTGCTTCGGCCTTCAATGCCGGATTCTCGATCGCTAACAAATAGTAATATCCAAGATAACTGTAACATTCAACCAAAGCTGAATTGTAATGAGGATCATTTTTGCTTTCCAATAAAGCAGCCACTTCCTCATAGAAAGGTTTCGCAAGCCCTTGAGTGGTTTCAGGATCCAGTGCTGAATTGGCACGTGCTCTCCAGAAGTTACCCAAATAGCTGTCCGGTGCCGCTTCTGCAATTGCATGGAAAACAGAATCGGCGGACATCAACGCCTGCTTGCGTTCTTCAACAGTGATTGTCAATGAATCAGGTTGCGTACCAGCACCGTAATAAAGTCTACCAACCTGAAACTGTAAGTCCGGAGTCTGTTTTTCTTTATCAAGGGATGAATAATATTTCTGGTAAGCACTGATTGCTTTTTTATAATCATTCTTCTGTTCGTAAGCAGAAGAGATATTTTTATATAAATCCGTCTTTGTCGGATCCATCTTTACCGCTTTCTCATATTGTATTACTGCGTCATCATATTTTTTCAGACTTTCCAGCAAGTGTCCATAATACATATAATCCAAATAAGAATAATCGGCTTTTTCACATTCATTGAAGAAGATGTCTGCCGCTTTTATCGCTTCGTCGAAACGCTTCAAGTCAGTATAGTTATACATTGCCAAACGATTGAACGCAGCATGATGGGCATTCTTTTGCAATCCCATATTAGCCACTTCGAGTGATTTTTCAAAATCATGGTTCAAAAATAAAGCAAACGCATACTTCACTAAGTCTTCTTCTGTGGCAGTAGGTCCCATTGCAAAATTCGCATAAGATTCCACCGCTTTGCTAAAATCATTTTTTAAATAATAAATCTCGGCTAGTTTTTTGTCTACGGCTGTGTTGGACGGTTCCAGGGCCTTCAATTGGTTCAGCTTTTCAATGGCAAGATTTGCATTGGCTGACTTATAAACATCTGCATATTTCAGATAAGCTTCCGTACATTTCGGATCGAAATAAATCGCCTCTTCATATTTTTGAGAAGCAAGACCTCCGTTTTTCTGTTTCATGGCGATATTTCCCTCCAATACAGAAGCAAGAGCTGATTTACCATTCGCTTTTCTGGCAAGAGTTGCATATTCTTGCGCTTCGGGAAGTTTGTCAGCATCCAGATATGCGTTTCCGATAGCTACCAAAAGTTCCACATTCTTTTTATTCTTTCCTTTAATCAGATGTTCGGCTTCTTCAGCAGCCTGTGCCGGATTCGTCTGAATAGTTCCTTTCAATTTTGCAACTTCCGCCTGCCATTCGGCATCGGTTGATTGCGCACAGAGCGACCCTACTGCTATAAACGCTCCAGCTAAAAACATTTGTACTCGTTTCATGATAGTCTCTAATTTTAGTTATTATTCGTCTTTCACGTGGACAATACGCACCGGCTGTGTAGCCGGAACAAGTCCGGATTTTAATATAATCCGCTGCCCCTTGTCGGATGTCATAAAAGAAGCAAATCCCCAAGGCAGCCCACTGCGAGGATCATTCAGTAATGCATAAATAGATCGTGCCAACGGATAATTACCATAGAACAGGTAAGCCTGATAAGGTTTATAACTGTTAGCCGGAGTTGCTATATCCTCTGCACTCACTGACATCACTTTGATCTCTTCGCGAAAAGAAAGATTGGTTGTATCACTGCGGTTCCCCAACCAGTTAACTCCAATAACTCCCATAGCATCGGGATTTTTCGCTACATAATCTATCACTTGCTGGTTGGTTTTCAAGGCACTGACGTTACCTTCTGCCAACGGTTTTCCACTACAGATTGAGTCTATTGCAAAACGTACGGTACTGGAGTTCTTATTATCGAACACCACCTGAATCCCTTTCAACCGGGAATCCGGATTTACATCTTTCCAGTTTTTCACCTCACCGGTGAGGATGCGGCGGAAATCACGTACACTCAACAAAGAATCCGGATTAGCACGATTCACAATCAATGCCAAACCATCCGTAGCCAATTTTATCTCGCGAGGGAAAAATTTACGGCTGTGGAATGAATTCATTTCTTCCTTAGTCAGTGTCCGGGTTGCAATAGCCAACCGGACACTGTCTTTCAGAAGTAAATTTATCGCTTCCACTTCAGTAGTGTAGCGAGGGACAATCCCGGCCAAAGGGTACAGGTTTTCAAACACCTCTATCTCTTCTTGTATGATAGGTTCGAAACTTTCATCCGCCGCGATCGTTACCACGCCGGAAGAATAAGTATCCGTCGGCCCTTTCGATTTCGAGTTACAAGCACTCAACAGCACCAGCGCAACGATTCCTATCAGCCTAAATTGTCTCTTCATCATTTTTTATTGTAGTTTAAACATTACCGGAACGGTGAACTTCACACGTACCGCTTTTCCATTCTGTTTACCAGGGAGCCATTTCGGCATGCTTTTTACCACGCGCACAGCTTCCTTATCCAGATAAGGGTCTACACCACGCGCCACACGTACATCAGAAATAGAACCATCACGTTCAACAACGAACTGTATGATAACGCGACCTTGTGTTCCATTCTCCTGTGCAATAGTCGGATATTTGATGTTCTTACCCAGATATGCCATCAACTCCTGTTGACCACCAGGAAACGTCGGCATCTGTTCTACCATATCGAAAACCTTTTCCGGTTCCGGTGCAGCCTGTGTTACCACCTGCTTAAGGTCAGCGATATCTTTACCATTTGCCTCGTCATTACCTTTTACGTCGGCAATAGAGATAGATACTTTAGTAGCATTCAAATCTTCCTGGCTCTTGATCTCATCATCCTCATGCACCTCTTCATCTTTCTTAATGACAGGGGCAGTAAACTTAATAGAACTTTTCAACGCAGGAGGAGGAGGCGCAACCGGTTCAACCCGTTTCATCTCTTCCTGTTTAATTTCCGGTTCTTCCAATTTCGACAAAGTAGTAACCTCTGTCATCACTTCTTTCTGTTCCGGAGTAGCCAACTTAAGCAACGTAGGGATGCTAAATCCAACTGCTGCTATGATTACCACAATCAACATTGCGACATTGTGTCGTTTTGTCGAATTGGCACGCATTTTATATGCGCCATATGCTTGGTTCTTGCCTTCAAAAATCAGTTGACACCATTCCGAAGAAGCTAAATCTAATTTTGCCATTTTACTTTTCTTTTTTGGGTGTTACATCAATTACCGGCTAAGTTCTGTGACAATTCACCTTTCGCATCGTAATTCTTCATCAAGAATTCATCAGCTTCTGCAATGTCTGTTATCACATATTTACCAATATTACATATCTGCATTTCGTCCAGCGCGTCAATCAGATTCATATAAGAAGCATCATCCGTAGCTTTGATAATTACGGTCGGTGTATCCTTTCCGCTCTTTATCTCAGCAACCTGCTTCTTAAATTCATCCTCCGTTATCTTAAGATCCAGTTTCTGTTGTTTCAATTCTCTTACTTTATTGACAGCAACAGCATTTTTCTGAAGGAGTACGGCACGTAGTCCATCTGCGCCGTAACTAGTTTCTTTCAAGGAGGTATAATCCTTGTAGTTAGGCTCTCCCTCATAATAATAAAGTTTATTATCAGCCCCTAGCAATAATGTAATTGCTTGTGAAGCCTTCACCATACTCTTCTGATTTTCAGTTAAATCTTTGTCATTACTCGGCATACTTATTTCCATCGTCTGAGGTTTGCTCAGTGTGGTACAAAGCATAAAGAAAGTAATCAGCAACATGTTCATATCCACCATCGGTGTAAAGTCCACTCGGACAGATATTTTCTTTTGTTTGCTTTTTCCTCTTTTTCCACCGCTCTCTTGTACTTCAGCACTCATTGTATTTCCTCCTTTTTAATTTTCAGATTCTGCTTTGAGAGAAGTAATCAGATTATACCGATTTTCCCGCAGATCCTGAAGTGAGTTCATAACGTTCTTTATCACTGAGTATGGAGTCTTAGCGTCTGCCTTGATAGCAATACGTAGATCAGCATTGGCAGTACGTGCATTACGCACCCACGACTTAAACTGATTATCAACACTATCACATGGAATGCCTTCATTCTTAAGGATCTTATCCCGTTGATCTTCGGGGAGATCAAGATATTTCTGCATACTTCTGATAGGCACTCCAAAAGTAGAAGACAACATAAATCTCTTCTCTTGCTCCGGAGTAAACTTAATGCCATACTCTTCACCCATGCTCTCCAAGACAGCCTGCATATCCTGCTGCTTGTCGAGGCTCATAAATATTTTTCCTTCCGGATCAACCAGAATCTGGAGTACATTAGTCTCCGGAATCTTGATTTCCGATACGGAAGCCGGAGTGGTAACTTGTACCGGTTCCTTTTTCACAAATGTTGATGTCAACATAAAGAAAGTCAGAAGCAATACAGTAACGTCACTCATAGCGGTCATATCTATGAACGTACTTTTCTTTTTAATTTGCGCTCTACCCATGATTAATAATAGATTTTATAAGGGTTCGCAGAATTAGTGAGTAGCAGCAAAAGTTTGCACGATAGAGAATCCGACTTCGTCAAGTCCGTAAGTCAATTTATCAATTTTGTTAGTGTAATAGTTGTAAGAGATAACAGCCAATGCACCAGTCAAGATACCGAAAGCTGTGTTGATCAAAGCTTCAGAGATACCTTGAGACAAAGCCATAGAGTCAGCACCACCACCAGCAGACAAAGCAGCAAATGAACGGATCATACCGATTACAGTACCAAGCAATCCCATCAATGTACCCAAGGTAGTGATGGTAGCGATAATTGGAAGATTTTGTTGCATCATAGGCATTTCTAAAGCTGTAGCTTCTTCAAGTTCTTTCTGGATAGCTAGCAGCTTCTGTTCTTTAGGAAGAGAGGTATTCTTTTCCATTTCCTCATACTTGCGCAAAGTAGAAGTTACTACGTTAGCAACAGAGCCACGTTGTTTATCACAGATCTCCTGTGCTTTCTTCATGTCACCAGCAGCTAAAGCATCTTTGATGTTAGCTACAAACTTAGACAATGAGCCTTTACCGAAAGCAGAACGAAGAGCGAAATAACGCTCAATGCTCAGAGCAAGAACGGTTAACAACAATGTCTGGATAATAGGCACGATAACCCCACCTTTGTAAATAGTACCCAACATATTCAACGGATGATTGTTCGGGTCATTGTTCATAAAGTTGGATGGATTCCCTAATAGGAACTGATAGATACACACAGCTATTACTAAACAGCAGATGATTACGATACCGGCATTCTTTATACCTACAACTTGAGTTTTTTTAGTAGTTTCCATAATAAGTTTTTTGTTAAGAAATTAATTTTAGTTATTTAGGAAGTAAAAATTTCGATTAGACACACTGCGCTACAGACCCTGCAACTTTTAAAAGGAAAAAGTCACACAGTTCATACAGAGTACGAAAAAAAACGGATAATAGGGGAAATAAACTAAATAAGGATACGTCTTAGAGCGAACACGTAGTAGTCGCTACACGTAATGGAGTAATGTGGATCCTTATCCGAATAAAATGATTTACTTTGATCTAATACTAAAGAATTTTCTCTTAACACGAGAAACTTATGTATAACGTCTTTTAAGGAGTCATTGATTTCAATGATTCTACGCAGGCGATAATTATTAGAGTTTGATTCAGTTACTAATTTAAATCCTAATTCTACATCAGAAATAGTTAATGACTGCGAGTTATCATAACTGACCGACTGATTATCTACAGAAGAATTACGATTAACATCAGAAGATGATTCTGACAGTTGACAAGAGGCCTCACTGTTTGAAGCATAAGCCGAAAAATTCATAGCATTTCCACCCATGCTAAAAGATAGCATCAGCAGAACAAAAGCTAATATGAATTTCGGCGAAAGTTTCATTGCATTTTTAGTTGTTTTATTCGTCCATTATAGATTCAGCAACAAATGTAGCAATTAAATGCATACATATATCATTGTTTACATCATTTAAACATAAAAATTTGTCTCTACTATTAAGAACAAGTTGCAAAGTGTTTTGTTCTAGGGAACATTATTTTAATTTGTTAAAAAAAGCATCTCTATTGAACAAACTATTATGAGGTTTGCATCTGCTAAAAAGGACGGTATAAATACCAGAGGTTATCTTTTCTTCTGGTTTAAACACAGAAAGCCCCTTGATTCTTAGTTGAATCAAGGGGCTTCTTAAAAACGGCGGCTACCTACTCTCCCACTGTTACGCAGTACCATCGGCGTGACGAGGCTTAACTTCTCTG
>NZ_JADMQH010000027.1:0-58844 GCF_015559655.1 Bacteroides sp. 1001136B_160425_E2
TATACCATTCTTTATTTTTAGATTATGCAAACTAACAGGGTAGATTTAACATACCCACAGGGTTTTCGGACTGACCCGTAATTTGAGGTGATTTTGCTGCAATTTGCACCATAATCAGAGAATCTATACCAAAAGAAAAGTCCTCATAAACAGCTGTCTATGAGGACTTTCTTTGTGGGCCATCTTGGGCTTGAACCAAGGACCTCCAGATTATGAGGCTCTAATTTTTATTCTATTAAATAACAGTATGTCAACCTATTAATAATCTCATTGTAGGTTATCAGTCAACAATTAGTCAACATTGAACTTACCCTGCAAAGTTAATAATAATTCCTCATATCAAGAATTAAATCACTGTTTCTTATTATACCCAAATGCAGAATTTTATTTATATGTGTACCTGCCCTGCAATATTTAAAACTTCGCTCCATGTATTATGTTCTTCCCCTGCTTCTTAGTACCTTTACTGTAGATGATTCAATTACCAACCTATTTATTGCTACACAAATATGCAAGTAACGCCAAAGAAGACTAACACAATTCATTATTTACCACAAGAGATTAAAGAAACCAAACTCACAGAAGTCACATATTTACCTATTACAAGGGAAATGTTAGAACAGCTATTCTCAAATTCAGCTAAGAAGGATAAGCATAAATTAGTTAAGAAGAGAAGGAGGTAATTAATAAGGCAGCAAGTGAATGTTACTTCAAATGCTGCCTTTATTTGTTGGACTAAGAGGTCAACCTCTCTTATAGGTCATTTTAGCATAGTGTTCAGATGCTTCATCTTTATCATGAAATTCAAGTACTAGCTTATTGGAACTGATTTCAAGAACCTTTAAATCATACTGTTCATATTCATCTTCAATAAGAGTTATAACATCACCATTCACTTCCCATTTCTCAATACTCTGCGGGTTACTTGTACCGTCCAAATCATATTCACTATAAGTACCGTCTTCCCTAAAGGTGAAGTTACCGAAATATTCACATTCATCTTTAGGCGCATGGCTCCATGCTTCATCATATTCAGGGTGTTCAAAGTCCTTCTCAAACCCTTCCTCATAAGTAAGTACCCAGTGCCCTATAAGCTTCTCCGCAAGAGGTCTGTTATCGTTTTCATCGTCATCACTACAAGCAATAAAATTCAGACTCATCATTATAACCATGATTACTGAACCTATTAATCGTAAAGTCCTCATATATCGTTGGATTTTATTATTTACTGCTTGGTATAAGTTTCAGAATCTTCATTATCTTTAATCGTTAAACGATTGCCAGAAATAGAGAAGGTAGATGTATATACCTCATCTGTCCATGTAAATGTAATCTTATCACCGTCTACAGAATATTTAAATGATTCAGAATCAGTTTGTTTGTTATCTTTAAACTCTTGCCATATACCACTTCCGTCTGCATTGAATGTATATGAATCACTATAACCATAGTTATCCACTTCACTTCGCCATGTACCAACAATGGGGTTGTCATCATCGTCATCACTACAAGCTACAAAGTTCACACTCATAATAATGGCTACTAAAGCCATACCAATAAATCTTAATGTCTTCATAAAATGTATTTACTTCTTTTGATAAGTCATTTTAGAGTATTCCTTGTCACCATCTGTCTTCTCTTCATAACATTCAAGTACCAACTTTGTAGAAGTCAATTCTGTAACTTTCAAATCATACACATCTGTATCTGAACCATACCGTAAAGATAAAAGACCATTACTTAACGTCCATTTACCATTACCAATGATAGAGTTATCTAATTCATATTCAGTGAATGTTCCGTCTGCTCTAAATGTCAAATGTCCATAATCATAACATTCTCCTTCGGGGACTCTCGACCATTCTTCATCATATTCGGGATATGCAGGATTCTTCTCATATCCTTCTTCATAAACCAATATCCACTGACCTACAAGTTTCTCGGAAGTAGGAGTATCATCATCGTCATCATCACCACAAGCGGTAAAGTTCAAACACAACACAACCATTAACAAGGTCGTTCCAATAAATCTTAATGTCTTCATCTTTAAATTGTTTTAGTTAATTAATAAATTATACATTAGGGTTCACCTCATTATCATTTAAATCACCACCATTGAAATTCATATCAACATTCTCATTTCCCATTGGAGTATCATCCTCTTTAACTCCTAAAGAAGAATCTGTAGTACTGCCATTCACATTTACATTGACAGTAGTCATTACATTGCGTTTTACAGTAATTGTCTTACTAAATGTTTGAGTTGCTCCATTAGCCCGTTCCCATTTTAACTGTATGGTGAGGTCTTTAGTATAGTCCTCTGCTTGCCAACATTTATAAACCTCATAGAAAGTACACATAAATGATGTTTCTAATACATTCTCACCTGCTGATACCTCAACATTGGAATTTATGGAGTTAGATTCATTGTTTATTGTAATGCTGTTAATATACAGTTTACCGTCTACAGGTGGAGTTACTATAAATTTAAGCCCAAAGGCTGTACGCTTTAAATCTATATTGGCAACTCCGTCTTTTGTAGGAATATAATCGGTTAGCTCGCCATAGAATCTATCAGTTTTAGGATAATTGCTTCTAACAAAATTTGATTCCGTACATACGTCCGTAGTACCATATTCAATGTAATCTAAACATTGGTAATCCGTTGTTGAGACATTAAATTTATTAGTCAGTTGAGCTGTACTTCCGTTATAATTTCCATTATAACTGCTTCCAGACACAAAAGGTCTTCCATAATATCCATTCTTATCATGATAAATCATATCATTGTCATTCTGTATCATGGTACATTCAAACTTATACTTATATCCACTAATCAGAGATATAGTCATATCTTGAATATTGTCAAACAATCCATAGGCATATTTATCATACCACGTATCTGTTGCATCCTTCTTATAGTACACATTAATCCCATATATCTTCTTTGGTGTAACTTCTGTTCTGCTTAAAGGAGTTTCAGAAGTGGAGATAAATTCTCCGCCCAAATTGAATGAGATAGTGTAAGTTTCTTGGTTAGTTTGCTCCTGTTCTTTAGGTGGTAGTTCATCCTCATTATTACTACAAGAGAATAGAGTACTACTTCCTATGAGAAGCATACCAATTAATCTGAATATCTTCATTGTAATAATCTGTTTGTGCTTCTACGTTCCTAATAGAGAGCGTTAATAATTGAGATATAAGTGTGAGGAACACAACATAGAGTTGCACACTTCTTTGATAAAGAACTGTTGAGTAGTAAAATAGACTGTCTGTTTCTTATATACCTGTATTTATGCCAACTTGTTCCCTATAGTTGGCTACTACATGCAAGAAGCGTGGGAACTATTGAATATTACCTAATCTGAGGCTCTGGACTGCCCTAAGTCAAGTAATAAACAATAGCCCACGCCAATATAGTATATAGTTCATCTTTCGGATGAGTATATAACATTGACGTGAGCGTTCTTGCTTATTATCCTTGACTTATGAAATTTTCCAGATTTATAGAATACACATCTAAAATGAAAATAATAACCAAACAAATGAAAATAAATACGCTGTTTTATAGCTATTTATAAAGATGTATTTCTTTTCAGTTGCTTTCATTGTTTTCGGTTGTTTGGTTCTTATTCGGTACATTTTTGTTTCTTGTTTGTTCCTTGTTTCGGATTATTATTTCTACCTTTGCAACAGAAATAACGAAAAAAGGAATTGCTTATGCCACGAGTAAAGAAGCCGACGAAAGTCAAAGAACCAATCCGTCTTCGGATGAAGCCGTTGAGTGACGGAAGTAAGAGTCTGTATCTGGATATATACCGCGACGGAAAGCGGACATACGAGTACCTCAAAATGTATATCATCCCGGAAACGGACAATAATGCCCGGAAACGGAATCAGGTTACGATGGACGCAGCTAATGCCATCAAATCGAAGCGCATCATTGAATTGACGAATGGAGAAGCGGGTATCGAGAACAGGGAAAAGGTATTCCTGCTCGATTGGATGAATACGTATAAAGAGAATCAGGCAAAGCGGGGAAAGAAAGACGGAAACCAAATCTCGGTTACCATTCGCATCTTGAAAGATTATGCAGGAGAGCGGATGACAATGGATCGGATAGACAAGGCATTCTGTCAGGACTACCTCGATTATCTGATGACGGAATATCGCCCCAAAGGGAAACGAGTGTCGAACTTTACGCTTCACACCTACTACCGCATTCTGAACGGAGCTTTGAATGCTGCCGTTCGTGCGGAGATTATAAAGGTTAATCCGTTTACCAAGATCAATAATTCGGATAAGATTCGTCTGCCGGAGAGCAAACGTTCATATATGACTATCGAGGAAGTCCGGGCATTGATTGCCACTCCGATGAATAATGAGGCTGTGAAGTCCGCCTATTTGTTCTCCTGCTTCTGCGGATTGCGCGTGAGCGATATTGTCAGATTGAAGTGGAAAGATGTTTTCGTTGATAGAGGACAATATCGGTTGGCGGTGTCCATGCAGAAAACTAAGGAGCCGATTTATCTGCCGCTTTCTCCCGAAGCCTTGAAGTGGATGCCGGAACGAGGAGAAAAGACAGCAGACGATCATGTGTTCGATTTACCCAGTCCGTCGATGATGAACTTACTTATCAAACCTTGGGCGAAAGCCGCAGGTATCGACAAGCGATTTACATTTCACACAGCCCGGCACACGTTCGCCACGATGATGCTGACCCTTGGAGCAGACCTTTATACGACCTCGAAACTGCTCGGTCATGCCGATGTGAAAATGACACAGGTGTACGCAAAAATCATCAATCAGAAAAAAGATGATGCAGTCAATCTTGTAAACGGGTTGTTCGATTAGTCCGATGTAAACTTTGACATTGTTAAATAGTATAGAATGGGCATATTTTTACATCTACATATAGCAGGATTGCAAACAGGATTAGGTTTACTTTAATCCGGGTGCCTATAGAAAAAAAATAAAGTAAAGTGATTATATGATAAACTGTAATAATCGAGATTTGTTATAGCGTTTGTTTCACTATCGAATAAAATGCTTGTTGCGAGTTACGTGACTTTATTACAATTTTACAACCGAATGAGATTTTATCAGTCTCATTCGGCTATATGAAATGAATGAAAATTTCGCCAAAGTATGCTGATTACTACCTGTCAATCCATTCTTTAAGCCTCTGCGCCTTTTCCTTACTCACTTGTATTTCCGTCTTCGGATAACCTTTCAAACGGATAATCAACTTTCCTCCAAAATAATTACCGAGGAACAAAACGTGCTCTACATTGATAATATATTGGCGGTTTGCCCGGAAGAAATAGTCGGGATTCAGTTGGTGCTCAAGTTCATCCATTGACACATTGACCACTTCGGAAGTGCCGTTGTTAAGACGGAGATATACAATCTTGTTTTCTGTTTCGATGTGGTTGATGTCCGAAACGCGCACGGTCTTATATCCGTCACGGTAAGGAAGCAAGAAACGCTCCCGATAACGGAACTTGTTCTTCTGTAAGGCATCGAAAAGCTGCTGTAGGTTTTCGTCGGTGTAATTCTTACCGGCTTTGGCCGCCTTGTCAATGGCCGCTTCAAGTTCATCCGAATCCAACGGTTTCAGAAGATAGTCGAAACTATTGAACTTGAATGCCTGTACCGCATATTCGTCGTATGCGGTGGTAAATATGATGGGTATGGTTGCCGGGGCATATTTTAGAGCCTCGAAACTCAAACCGTCAGTCAAACGGATATCCGCAAGGATGAGGTCTGTGGTTTTGCCGGATTGAAAGAATTCGACTGTCTCTTTGATGCTGGCAAGAGGGCCTTCGACAATAAATGTTCTGTCAATGTCGCTCAGCAGCCTTATGAGGCGTTTGGCATTGCGTGGCTCGTCTTCAAGAATCAGTATGTTCATAGGAGATGGTGTTTTTTATGATGGGCAGACTTACCGAATAGAAGTTTTCGGCATTCTCTATCTTGACCTTTTTGTCACAAAGCAAAGCATATCGTTCTGTGATATTTTTAAGTCCTAAACCGGTTGATTCGATTGGGGACATCAAAGGTAGTTTCAGGTTGCAGACGGTTATGTAATCATCGGACAGCTTTATGTCAATGACCAGCGGATGTTCAGATGAAAAGCTGTTATGTTTTATTGCGTTTTCCACAAGAAGTTGCAACACTGCCGGAGGAAGAAAACCTTTGCATTGTCTGACGTCCGGACTTACTTTTGCAATGACTCCTTCATCGTGACGCACTTTCATCAAGTACAAATATGAATCAAGAAACTTGATTTCGTCCGCGACAGGTATCAGATTCCTGTCCAGATTGGTGATGATGTATCTATACACTTTCGACAAATGGCTCAGGAATTTTCCGGCAAGTCCGCTATCCTCCTCAATCAGCTCCAGCAGGTTGTTGAAGTTGTTGAACATGAAATGCGGATTGATTTGCAGTTTCAGGGAATTGAGCTGTGACTGCAAGGCTATCTCCTTTTCTTTCATCAGTGCCATTTCAAGTGTCTGTTTCTCATCGCGTGCCTTGATGTAAGACTGAAGATAGAATGTGTTGGCATAGACGCTCGACAAGAATGTGGAAATCATGGCAAAAGTATATGCGCCTTTCATATTGAGGAGTTCGTCAAGAAGCCCGTTCCCGTTTTCACCCCATAAGAAGTTGAACAAAGAAATCATGCCGAATGCGACAACGTTGTTCAGGGTAAAAAGGCAGGATGCATAGACAATCACCCACACGTAGGATGTCTTGAATGGCAATATCCTAAAGACCAAAAAGGAAAATCCTAAAGAGATGTAGGTAAATAGCATACACAACAGATAATCGATGATATAATCGGCTATTGCCATCTCCGGCAATTGGTCGGCGGTTTCATCATCGAGTATAAACCACAGAATGAGGTAGAGTATATAGGAAACGGTCGATAACAACAGACCGTTCTTCCAATTCATTATTTTCATTTTCTCGTTGGTCATATCGGATACAAAGTTACTTCATATTCTGCAAAAATAGGGATTTACTTCTTTAGTTGATAGGATAAAACCGACTGAAACGGATAAAATCACCCTTGAAGTGATGAAAATGAATGTTGAAACGAATGGAGTTGCACTTTATGTTTGCCGAAATGCCACTTAAAAAATCTGTTTTTCAAAATAAACAGCCTATTTAGGCGGTTCAGATATAAATTTATCCGTTTCAGTCGAATTTTACTGTTACAGCCAAAGCAACACGGGTAATTTTGCATCCATATAGGGTAAATACCGCATGATAAAGTCTGAATCAACCAAATTTGAAAGAATAGATTTAGATAGTATTTTTCGGAGATACTATCGCCCATTGTGTCTGTATGCACTACATTACCTGCATATAACGGAGGATGCGGAGGATGTCGTACAGGACTGTTTGACTGAATTTCTCGAACGTTCCGAGAAAGGCTATCTCGTCTCAGATGTTAAATCCTATCTGTATATAATGGTGCGCAACAGATGCTTTCTTGTCCTGAAAAAGGAAAGCCTGATTGACCGTAACCGTTTCATTTCAGAGTTTGAGGAAACTCTTATCGATACAGAATACAAAGAACAATCATTCATGGAAGCAAGAATGTGGACTGCCATAGATTCATTGTCTGACCGTTGTCGTGAAGTTTTCCTGCTGTGCAAAAGGGACGGGTTGAAATATGAAGAAGCTGCAGACAAACTTGGAATCTCCGTAAACACTGTCAAGAACCAAATCAGTAAGGCACTTAAAGCCATCAAAGGTGAGAGCCTGAAAATTTATTTTTTCTTTTTCGGATAATTTTTTCAGTTTGGAATAGTAGGATTTCGGTTGATTGTACTCTTAGCTAAAAATAACATCGCAAATGGACAAAGAAGAATTAAAAGGATTACAGTTTGTTTTAAGGTATTATTCTCCTGGAGTGTTTGATACCCGAAAAGCTATACGCAGATATAAAGAAACACATCCGGTAAAAGAGCGCACGTGGCTTCGATATATATCGGGGATTGCCGCCTCTGTTGCGGTATGCCTGTTTACTGCATATTATCTTATAGGGGAGAAAAAATCTCCTGTTTGCCTATATTCTTATGCTGACGCCACAACATTCATACTTCCAGACAGTTCAGAGGTTACGCTATTTCCTAATTCAACGCTCAGTTATCTGCCAGACAAGTTCAATAAAAACAAACGGGAAGTTGATATGACCGGAAGAATCGGTTTTGATGTGCGCCGCAACCGGCACACTCCGTTTATTGTATCAGGGAAATATGCTAAAATAAAAGTGCTGGGTACACAGTTCGAGGTAAACGAGAACAATGACGATTCCGTTACCGAAATTCATGTATCGTCAGGCAAGGTGTTGTTCTCTTCCCAAAACGATAAGAATGGCATTGTACTTACCAAAAATATGCAGGCTGTTCTGCCATTTGGATCGGACACACAACTGGTGAAGATACAAAACTCTGATAAAGATCATTCTGACAAATTCGGGAGGTTCGTTTATGAAAACACCCCTTTGTCTGAAGTGCTGAAAGAATTGTCCGAACACTTCCATGTCAAACTGACTTGTGTTTCTACCGGAAAGACACTTACGGCAAAATTTGATACAGATAATCTGGATGAAATTATTTCCATGATAGAAAAAACACTGGATGTAAAGATAAGGAAGGAGGTCGTGAAATGAGTAGGCTGACAATCTTCATATTGACCTCGCTCATATTGCCACTTTCGCTCCACGCACAGCATAAGGTTCATTCATGTACCGTCAGACAACAGATGGAGGCAGTTAAAAAAGAGTATGCCGTAAATTTCGTGTATGATGCCTCATTAAAACTGGATATACCCTATATAGGCAAACTCTTAAAAGGACGTGACTTGCACTCCGCTTTGAATGAATTATTCCATCATACGGATATAAAATGGGAAGTAAACGGGAAACATGTCCTATTAAGTAGGAAAAAGGAATACACTTTGAGTGGCTATGTCTATCAGCATGATGGTGAAACAGTCATAAATGCCACCATATGGGATGTCACGACAGCAACAGGTACGTTGAGCAACGAACACGGCTTCTTCAGTATTACACTTCCAGAAGGACATCACACCATACGCTTTTCATCCATAGGCTGTGGCGAACATACAGAAAATGTGGTTCTCCGGCATGATACAACCTTGAAAGTTCATCTTAAAGAGGGGCATCAATTGGAAGAAGTGGTTGTGACCGCCGATTTGAATTCTCCGTTGATGACGACCCAAACAGGAAAAGTTTCATTGACTTCCAAAGAACTGAATACTGGATATGCGCTTATGAGTTCGCCGGATGTGGTAAAGACATTACAGAATCTACCGGGTGTGGCGGCTGGTACCGAACTCATTTCCGGGCTGTATGTACATGGTGGAGGGAATGATGAGAACCTTTTTCTGTTGGACGGCACACCTCTTTATCAGGTGAACCATTTGGGAGGTCTTTTTTCTGCATTCAACACGGATATTGTAAAAAATATTGACTTCTACAAGAGCGGCTTCCCTGCACGTTATGGCGGAAGACTCTCTTCTGTTGTGGATGTGCGCACTAACGACGGGAACATGAAAAAATACCACGGCGCGGTAAGCATAGGGCTTTTGGACGGGCGAATCCAATTTGAAGGTCCCATAAAGAAAGACCAAACCTCGTTCAACATTGCAATGCGTCGCACATGGCTCGATGTCATCACAGTACCGGCATTGGCCATACGCAACAGTTCAAAGACCGATAAGATAAATATGCGCTATGCCTTCCATGACATAAACGCTAAAATAACGCACCGCTTTTCGGAACGTAGCCGCGCAGACATCAGCCTATATTCTGGCAATGATATCATGAAAGTAAACAACAAACAATTTGAGAAAGAGTATGGCACGGACTACAACAGGGAAGAAGATCATACCAAGTTCAACCTGCAATGGGGTAATCTGACAGCGTCCCTGAATTGGAAGTACCAATTCTCTCCAAAACTGTATTCCATATTTACGGGTGTCTATACCCATAACCGTTCCTGTCACGATTACCTTTCCGAAGAAAAAGTTTTTGATGAAGGGCAACTATCTGGAATTACCCATAGTGAGCGTAACAACCGTTCCACTATTGATGATATTGGCTACCGTATGGAGTTCGATTATCGGCCAAATCCTGCGCACCGCCTGCGCATGGGGTCAAATTACCTGATGCACTTTTTCCGTCCACAAAGCGCACGTACATGGGATTATTCCGGGACTGACAACCGGAAAGACACCCTGTCACGACAGGCATCAGGTTCTTATAACGGACAGGAATTTTCATTGTATGTGGAAGATGACATTGCTTTGGGAAACCGTCTGAAACTGAATGCCGGACTTCATTACACTCTATTCCATATAACAGGTAAGACATACCACTCCATAGAACCCCGTGCGTCCATCCGTTACCAATGTAGTGACCGTGTGACGTTCAAGGCTTCCTATACGGAAATGAGCCAATTCATGCATCAGCTTTCCAATACATACCTGAATTTGCCGATGGATTTTTGGGTACCTTCCACAAAAAGGATTGCACCAATGCGCTCCCGACAATATGCGGTTGGAATGTATCTGCAACTACCTTTCCGTGTCCGGTTGAATATGGAGGGATTTTATAAAACGATGAATCACATTGTGGAGTATGACGGTGGCAACAGTCTCACGCCCTCTGCAGATGATTGGGAAGAAAAAATCCATGAGGGCAAGGGAAAGGCATACGGACTGGAATGGGAAGCCGGCTACGGCAATAGCCGGACATACATCAGTGCGGCTTATACCTTGTCATGGAGCAAGCGTAATTTCCCGACATTCTATAAAGGATGGTATCCCGACAAATTTGACAATCGCCATAAATTGAACCTTAGCATTCGCCATAATTTCTCTTCCCGGATAGAAGCATACGCTTCATGGAGCTACCATACGGGAAACCGTATGACCGTGCCGCAACAACAGGTCAATGCTCCTGCCATACCCGGCATCGGAGGCGAGCCTGTTTCGGAATGGATATACGAGCAGCCGAACAATGTGTCGCTTCCGGCATATCATCGGCTTGACCTCGGCATTAATTTTCGCAGTATCACCAAACGGGGATATGAGCGTATATGGAACATCAGTGTTTATAACGCCTATTGCCGTATGAATCCCCTTTATGGCAAGGTGAAAGAAATGCCCGATGGCAGTTTCAAAGGGAAAGCCACGGGTATGTTCCCTATACTCCCTTCATTCAGTTACACACTAAAATTCTGACAGCAAATGAAAATAAAAAATCTGACATTCTGGATGATGGCGTTGATGTTCTCTTCGTGCAGTTATGAGTTCGAATTGAATGATATAAATGCCCGAGAGAAAATAGTTCTCTATTGTATGCCTTGCGCCGACAAGGACACCACGTTGATACAATTGTCACGCAGCGTACCGGTTTCCAATAAAGGGGAACTGCAAAAGGGCATTCCTGATGCCGGAATTAATTTTACGGTGAACGGCAAGGAACAACCGGTGTATTGGAACGAAAATGCGACATCTTCTCTCCCTGCCCGGTGTTACTATGTGCTTGGCAGATACAATGAAGCTGACAAGGTGGATATAAAGGCATCTGCCGACGGACTCCCGTCTGTAAGTTCTGAAACCGTATTGCCGTCTTCTTTCCCGTTGAAGAAATTGGATATGAAGTTAAAACGTGAAATTGATACAAAGTTGCATTTCCTTGTTACATTTCAGGACAATGCCGACACGGAAGATTATTACGGAATACGAGTAGTGCGCAGATGTATTTATACCAGTACGTCGGACAATGAAGTTACGGACATAGAATACCACGATATTGAATTTGAAGTGGGTGACGAGCCGCTGTTGTACAATAAGAGCGGATTAAACTCCGCATTTGATCTTTCCAATGATTTCTATCAGAATCTCTACATCTGGAGTGATGAACGGATAAGAGGAAAAGAATACATCTTGCGTCTGAAAACCTATTACTCTCCAGACTATGTATCCATGTGGGACGGCAGTAATTATAAATACTCCTACAAGGTGTATTTATACAAATTGTCACGGGAACTTTTCTGCTATCTGAAGTCAGTGAACGATGTCAAAAACAATGATTTGGGACATAAAGGGCTGGCACCCATAAGAAGCCATTATTCCAATGTGGAAAATGGTATTGGCGTTGTAGGAGGATGCCGGATTACGGAAACGGAGTGGATGGATAATGTATCAACAGATATAAATTAATTATTTACAAACTAAATTTTAAGTAACATGAAACATTTAAGTTTTTTGAGAAGACATGCCAATATAGTATTCTGCTTACTTTTGTGTCTTGTCTATCAGAGAGCTGAATCTAAAGAATTGTTTTCAAACAATTCTTTAGATACTTGCTATGTGTTAGCTATTGCAAATGTCGATTTAACAACGGATTTGCAAAAAAAATATGAAGAGAGGAACATTGCAACGTTTGCGATTGTCGGATACAGTTTTAGTGATGATGAGGTGAAAATTTATTTGTTGGATGACAGGTATGATTTTGATCTGTATTCTATCCAGAAAGGAGATAGCATAACTTTACATTATCCTCATACGTCACAAGAGAAAGAGAAGAAAGCAATAGCTATACATAATCACAGTTTCCAAGAACGTATCAGAAAGAATGATAGCATCTATATTGATATTGATTTTTGGAATATTGAGAAGAAATTGAGTTTGCCCCCTTCTTTGGACGATGGCCTGTTCCTTAAATGGGAAATCGCAAAACGACGCTTTATAAAGCATATAGTAAAAGATAGCCAAGGCTTCCATAAATTAGATGTTGAGAACGAAGATGATTTACGTTTGTCCAAGCGTATATTCGGCCAATTATATTGTATGTACATATTAGCACATAATGAGACCATAAGGCATGGAAAGTAACTTATTTGTTTTTTTATAAATGATTTTTGTATGAAGAAAATTCTATTGACATTGCTTCTCGCACTGCCATTTTGCATGGTGGCGAAAGCACAAGATTTCAGAGTGGGAATAACGGGAGGTTACAACCTCAGTTCCCCGAGTGGCTACGATTCACAGTCCGGTTTCCACGCCGGAGTAAAGGGAGAGTTTGGGCTTCCGCAAGTGACAAAAGGCCTTTACATGGATTTCGGACTGATGCTCTCTTCTCATGGATGGAAGAGTCCGGGGTACTATTACAACGGTAACTATAATCCCTCTGCAGAAGAAAAACCTGACAAGCCATCATCGGGCTATACTTCGGACAATAAGTGTACCCCTTACTATCTGAATATTCCCGTCCATATCGGCTACAAGTTTTCCGTAGGACGGAATGTCAGCTTGTTCGTCAATGCCGGACCGTATTTTAACATCGGTCTGTTTGGCAAGGCAAAGGAAACCATTGCTGCCAATAATGGAACAGTAACGACAAAAGAAAAGGCAGGCAATGTGTTCAGCGACAAGATGCTCAATCGCTTCGATTGGGGACTGGGATTCCGCGCCGGAACGGAGATTACCCGCCATATTCAGCTTTCCATCGGGTATGATTGGGGGATGAAGAATATAAACAAGAGTGGTGTGGACAGCAAGAACAGGACATTTGTGGCATCTTGCGCTTACATGTTCTGAAAAGGGTATAAGTTTATAATATAAGAACCGTTATGTGGAAACAGAAATTGAAAATATGCGGTATTAATCTGGCGGCATATAGTGTGGTTCTCATTATCATGGCTATGTTGTCCGTTTGCTCCCGATTGTACGGGCAAGAAAGCCTTACGCTGTCCCTTGACCGTACAAAACGGATTGTATCAAACATAGACACCACCAAACAGCCATTTTTTGAATATGGAAAATCATTTCTGTCTCCACATTTTGGTATCATTCCCCAAAAGCCTGAAATGCTTTTGAATTTTAGCCCTGATTACACGTTAGGAATCCCTATTGACCGTTCATCCTTACATAAAGGCGAATATCGCGTTGGCGGAGTTATTCGTCAGTTTGACAAAGTGAATATTTGGGGACGTGGCAGACAGGAAAACATCATAGGTGTTGGCGTATCGAACTATGCTGAAGTTAAAACGGCATATTTTCCAAACTACAAGTGGAAATTGGGCATAAGCCTCTATGCGCACAAACTGAGTATTCCTCGTTCGAGTAGCAATACATTCGGGATTGGAGCCGATGTTTCCTATCAATTCTATCCCAAAACATCGCTTCATCTCTTTGGTACATACTATCGCACATACCTGTTGGATATGAAACCGAAGAGGTGTTTAGACGGCTATCATTATGGCGGTTATCTGTCTTTTGATTTGGCAGAACGATGGTCAATGGATGTGGGCATGAGAAGTTATGGCAACAACTTGTTCCACCAGCAATGGACTGTGCCGATTATACGTCCGTCGTATAAGCATAACGGCAGCGAAATAAACGCTGATTTTGGTGGGATGTTCCAGCAAATCCTGAAAGGTTTATTCTTTAATCATTGACAAGTATGAAACAGAAAAAAAGCAAAATAACGATTATTGCAGTATGGATTCTGCTATGCGGATGCGTGGTATGTATGAGTTCATGCAGCCATTTGCTATACAATCCGTCCAACAAGGCAGAACAAGTGACGGTGACTATTAAACAGCCCATAAAATAAAGTTCACATGATTATGCGATAATCTAAAACAAGATTGCAAAACCCATAAGAAAGTTATTTCAAATAATAAATATGGCGTTTCGGATGCTGTTTTCGCCGTTTTAGATAAAATGTAATTGAAGAGCTTACACTGAAGTACTACTTTTGTTTTGCAATTGCATAAAAGAGCGTTCAACAAAACAACAAGGTTTTAAAAAAAAGAACAATGAAAAAAGTAAAATTTATCAAATTCACTATGGCGTTTTTCGCCTGTGTTCTTGCAGTAACCATGGGTTCCTGCGATAAGAACGATGACCCCAAAGTTCCAGATCTCAAGTGCACCCCTTCTAAGGTAGAAGTGGCTCCCGGTAAAACAGCAACGGTGACTGTAAGCGGTGGCACGGCTCCATTTACAGTGACCTCAAGTGATAGCAAGATTGCAACAGCTAAAGCAGACAAGAACACTATTACAATTACCGGTGTCAAAAATGGTACAGCGACCATACTCATCTCCGACTCAAAGAAACTTACAGGAAAGGTTCCTGTGATGGTCAAAGATATGGCATCCGAACTTGATTTCGATAAAAAGTCTATATCCGTAACTGCCGGGAAGGAAGAGACTGTCACTGTAAAAGGTGGTTCCGCTCCTTTTACAGCAACCGCCAAGGACACGAAAATTGCCACAGTCACAATCAAAGATGGAAAGATTATTATCAAAGGCGTCAAGGCTGGCAGCACTTCAGTGACTGTTACTGATAAGGATAAGAAAGCTGGAACTATTTCAGTTACAGTAAAATAAAGTGTTAAAAAACCTATTGGGAAGGAAGAAGAAACGCATGTATTTTTTCTTTCCAATAGGATTGTTATGTATTATGGTTTGCTAACAAAAATGAATGGAGTAATGGGATATCGAAAAAGGAGTCGTATTGACAATTGTCTTTTTATTAGTTATTTGCATGACAAATTGCCGTTCATGCTGCTACGGATAAGGGTCAGTAATAATTTTGGAGATAAATACGGATTATATAAGACCCCGTTATTGTATCCTTACCTAAGTTTTGGATATACTATTAAATAACGTCAATAGTTCAAAATGGAAAATCCACTTCCTTTGAAACTCATAGAAGAGCAAGAGTTATTTGAAAAACTGTTGGAACTTCTGGTTTTATCAACGCATTCTCCCAAAGGCTGATTTTCAAAAGATAATAGTTACATTATATTTAAGAAAAAGATGGAAACAACAAAAGATGGGAACACTGTAAAATTGGTATTGCCTTTCCCTCATTTTTTGTGGATACTTGCCAACCAACCTGAGATCCTCAAAGGAAAAGCAAATAAAGTCAATAAAAACGGAGAGGATAATAAGTAATATTGACATATTGTGAGGCGTTGTCTTTATTCAGATCATCATGTTGCCCCCAATTAATTATTAATGACTGCATTTACATGTGGGCTCGGTGTATTCACTTCATCCTTATGTTTTCTGAAAATTATTATGAAGTGGGATAATCTTGCGTTTTATCTGGGGATAAATTACTGGAATGCAAACATTAATGGCAGCAGTAAATGGGGAAAGAATATGGCTGACAATCGGATACGGTTCGTTATTTTGATAACATAAATATTTTGGCAAAAATGCATAGTAAGAAATCAAATATTGGCATGGCGGCAAAGGCATTCCTGCTAACAGCTATAGGATTACCTATGGGGGTAAGTGCACAGGGGGTAATCGAGGAAAAGGCAGATACGATAGTTGTTTATCCGACACAGCACCTTGAGGAGGTTGTCATCGTGCATCAGGTCCCGATAGTCAAACTAAAAACCGACAAGGTGACTTATCAGGTGAGTAATGATGTGGAGTCAAAGACACGCAGTGTATTGGACATACTGCGCAAGGTTCCTATGGTGACCGTGGACGGACGAAACAATATCATGGTAAACGGCTCCGCACAGTTCAAGGTTTATGTGGACGGAAGATTGAGTACTGTCATCACTCGCAATCCAAAACAGACGTTACGCAGTATGCCTGCCAGTCACGTGAAGAACATTGAAGTTATCACCAATCCAGGTGCCCAGTATGATGCAGAGGGAACTGGAGGTGTCCTTTGCATCACCACCAAGAAAGGTGGAGCCAAACAAGCATTGGCATTAGAAGACGACGGGTATGACGGAGCCACAAGTGGCTCCGTACACCTTCTGACAGGTATTCTGAGCAACGGAGTTGACGCCAGTCTCTCCGGTCAACAAGGCAAATGGTCGTATGACGTAAATTTGAACGGAGAATATATGTATTCAACGGGTACCATTGTAGAATCGGAGGTGACCGGCAACGGGACACGTCAATGGATGCGACAAAAGTCCTCATCGAAGATGCCATTCTCAATGGGCGAAGTTGGTGTGGGATACGAGATTGATTCCGTCCAATCACTCCATGTTTCCATGTCCACGACTTGGTTTGCCACAAAAGAAAAGAGCCGTCCCTCCTATCTTTACTCAGGCGGTATGTGGGGACAGGAGATGGCTTTCAGTGGTAGTCAGAAGATGAATATGAACGAGATTTCGGTAGATGGAGGCATCGATTACCAACGTCAGTGGGGTGACAGGGGCAGGCTGTTTGCGAGTTATCAGATAAGCCATGCTCCCAACCGGAATGATACCGAGAACAGATACGATGGTCTTGACACCTCCTTGCACCCCGAAATCACTTCCACTGTGAAGGACATCCGGACAGAAATTTGTGACCGCACCACACAACACCACCTATCCACCGACCTTACCATTCCGCTTACCCGGCATCAACAACTCAACACCGGTGTGAAGTTCTCCTTCGACCGTGGAGAGAGTCAGGCTACCGAAATGCGCTTTTTGAATGGAGGTTTCGTGGAACAAAAGGCGGCTGCCATGCACTACCGAGAATATCAAAACATAGCCGCCCTGTATGCCGAATGGGAGGCTCAATGGGGATGGCTGGGCTTGAAGGAGGGCCTTCGCTATGAACATACCTGGCAGAAATCACGCTATCTGAAGGGAGAAGGGAGTAAATTCTCGCTTCACTATGGCGACCTCGTACCATCCGTCTCTCTTACTGCCAAAGCTAAGGAGAACAGCACATTTGGCGTGAGCTACACCATGCGTATACGTCGACCGAGAATCAATGAACTCGACCCATACGTCAATAAGTCCGACCCTACCCAGCTTTCGTATGGCAATCCCAACCTGAAAGCACAACATCTAAATAATCTGGCTATTGTACATACGTTGAGGGCAAATATGTTAGCAATGCGACTCAGCCTCAATCATTCATGGAGTAACGATGGTATTGTCCGGTATTCATCAATGAAGGACGGGCGTATAAATACCACCTTTGGCAATATAGCCAGAAATCGCAAGACATCGCTGAATGCTTATGCCTCATGGAATGCGACACGTTCAACCCGCTTGATGCTGAATGGAGAGGTGGGCTATAGTGACATGCGAAGCCGGGAGATTGATGCCCGTAACTATGGTTGGCATGGTAACCTGAATCTGGGGTGGCAACAGAATCTGCCTTGGCAGTTGAAATGGAGCAGTAATCTGGAATGGATGTCGCGTCGGTACTCTCTCCAAGGTTACGATTCGGGTATGATGATGATAAGCGCAACACTCGCACGCTCCTTCCTCAATGACAAACTGGATGTGGCTATCAGTGGCATGAGCGGTTTAGGTCATGGTGGTAAAATGTATTGGGAGTCGGTATCTCGCGCCAAGGACTTCACGAATATATCACGATTCATTGAACCCATGCAGGACATCACCATAGGTATCACTTATACGTTTGGTGGAAAAAGTAGGAAATATACAGAAAAAACCGTATCGGATTCATTTGAAATGGGGGACAGTCGTATCGTAAAACAGCAGACAAAACGAAGAGGAAAATGATGAATCGTATTTAGCATGAATGCAACTGTCCGAACTGTTCTGAGAGCGGCCAAGGTTGAAGTAATTGATGGTGACATATTTTATCTTATGAAACAAGATATTATCGTTCTCTGTGAAGTGAAAAATAATTAGGAAGAATCGCTAAACTGAATTAGCCAATGACTGTTGGTAAACAAGAAAGGAATGTCACGGACAACAAGATGCTGTCCGTCATTCCAGTAGCAGGAATATTTTTCAAGTTTCTCCTGTTCAATGCAATATGGTGTTATTACACCACCTTTACACCTTTTTCATGCTGGGAATCGTATGCCACTGCTTTTGTGGCAACCCTTCTGTTGTCTGTCCCTTATATATTGACAAGGCATATTGCGACAGGCGTGCTTGTCTTGGCTGTGCTGGATATATGGATGGTTGCCAACCTGATGTATTACCGTACCTATTTTTCAGCCATTCCTCTGTCAAGTTATATGTTGGCGGGAAATCTTGCAGACTTTCTGCCAAGCGTGACCGCCTCATTACGATGGTGCGATTGGTTGTTCCCCGTTTCGACTGTTGTTACCGTATTCTTTACATTTCGGATAGGTTGTCGGCAGAAAATCACATTCCGATTTAGCAGACGGACATACTTAGTTTTGCTGATTTTTTCATGCGCCCTGTTAAGTATCAATTTATCCGTCCGGGGAGGTTTCATTGCGATATACAGGGCATTGAGATCATCCGCACATCAACACGCCAGTGGCCCGCCACTCTACACGCTGTTCGGCACACTTTATTTTGATTATGCGGAGGAGTTGCCCGAACTTACAGAAGAACAGGAGCGTGAGATTCATGCCTGGCTCTCCGGGAGACCGCCGCTTGTTCCCGTACCGGACATTGAATGCAGGGACAACTGCATCCTTATTCTGGCTGAATCACTGGAAAGTTGGGTATTGAATCTTACGGTCGAAAACCAGGAAATCACACCTTACCTTAACAGGCTCCTCAAAGAACCGTCTACGCTGTATGCGCCCCATGTGCTTACACAAGTCAACGGAGGGCGTTCCATTGACGCCCAGTTGCTTATGCTTGTCGGTCTGTTGCCATTGCAGACCGGCGCATACAGTTGCCGTTTCCCTTTCAATACATACCACACTTTGCCCAAAGCTATGAAGGAGCTGAAAGGCACACGGAACTATCTTCTCACGGTGGACAAGACAAAGACATGGAACCAAGGAGCAGTGGCACGGAGTTTCGGGATAGACACAATTATCTCTTATCCCGATTTCCGAATGACGGAAGCATTCGGAAATCGGAAGCGACTGGGTGATAAGGCATTTTTTGCCCAATGCAGGGAAAAGATTGAAAAAGGAGAAGTTTGGCACTCCGGTGAAAACGTATTTATCCAGATGGTCACTTATTCCGGTCATTCACCGTTCAAGATGCCCGAATCGCTTAAAACCGTTCATTTCTCCAATCGGGTTCCCGAAATCATGGCAGACTATATGACAGTAGCGCATTATACAGACGAAGCTATCGGGAAATTCGTGGAATATCTGAAAACCCGTCCCGAATATGAACGTACAATGGTTGTAATAACCGGTGACCACGAGGGCTTGGCAGACCACCGGAAAGAACTGTGCCATACAAGGGCTGGGAAAGGAATAATTTCCGAAGACGAGTTCACACCATTCATAGTATTGAACTCTCCTGTTCCGATTCACTATCTCAAAGTTATGGGACAGATTGACATATATCCTACGCTTCTAAACTTGCTTGGTTTGGAAAAATTCCGATGGAGCGGTATTGGTCAAAGCATTCTTGACCCTCGGAAGCCGGGCATTGCCATCAGTCCGAAAAGAAAAATAGACGGTGACACCTTGCATATATCTGCGGATGAACTTTTACGGATGCAGCAATCTCAAGTAATCTCTGACCGGATAATACGATTCGATAAATTGAAAGATCTACGATAGCCGATACTTCGGAAGTCATTTTTGTTGTTTCAGGCGTGTTTTTCTCCGTTTCGATTGTATTCCGATTGTAACGACCTCGGATACGAAATAATTTTGCACCTAAAAAATGAATAACATGATTATCGAAACGATTAAACGGCTGTCAATAGATATGTTCATTGCAATCATGGCGATTGAAGCAATTGTCATGATTGCAATCGCTTTGTCGCTTTTGATTGGTACGTTTTGCAAATAATCCCACAGGACATGGAGCAAAAGGAAATATATATCGAAACCGAACGAATTATCATTCGGAATTTCAAGCAGAAGGATGCCGAAGGGTTGTTGGAGTATCTTTCCCATCCTCGTGTGAATTGCTTTGCCGGAGACCTCCTTTGTTCCAGAGAGGCGGCATTGGCATATATGCAGTATTCCCCGAAAGACATGCTGCGCTATGCGGTGAGTCTGAAAAAAGAAGACTTTATTATCGGTGACGTGTTCGCTTTGCGTGAGAATGAAGACACTTATAATGTGGGGTGGCATTTCAACAAACGTTTTGAAGGCAAAGGATTCGCTTGTGAAGCGGCTACCGGATTGTTGGATTATCTTTTTCGGGAGGCGGGCGCACGGCGTATCTATGGGTTTGTGGAAGATGACAATATCCGTTCCAAACGCTTATGCGAACGCCTTGGTATGCGTCGCGAAGGATGTTTCAAAGAGTTTGTGACATTCGTAAACAATCCTGACGGCTCCCCAAAATATGAAGACACCTGTGTTTATGCCATTCTCGAAAAAGAGTGGAATACCATCTGTAGTGTACTAAATAAGTTGACACTTCTTAAATGCGAAATTCCCATGAAAGAATTAAAAAAGAAGTACACTCCTTACACAGAATCCGAACGAATGTCTTATATTCGTGAGTATTTATCCACTTCGGAAACGAAGTATCAGTTTGCCAAACGTACCGGTATTTGCCGTCGTCTGCTGAATCTTTGGCTTGATAAGTATCATATAAATGATAAAGTTATGAGTACAGCCCACCCCTCTTTCAACAAATACTCTGCTGAGTCTCTCAATGAACTGGAGAAAGAACTCGCTGCATTGCGTGCCGAAAATCGCAAACTTCAGCGTGCTCTTCAGGAGGAAAGTCTTCGTCATGAAGCTTGTGAGGAATTAATAAATCTTGCTGAGTCAACCTATCACATCAAGGTTCGAAAAAACTCCGATGCCAAGTAATCGATACCTTGTCACAGGGGAACTCTGCCCGTCATATGCGCGGTAGTCTACAGTTCCTCTGTGATTACTTCGGCATAACCAGACAAGGTTATTATAAGCATGTCAACAGAAAAAAGGAAATAGACATCCTCACATCAAGCATTGTGTTGTATTGTAATGAGTTACGTAAACTTATGCCTAAGGCTGGTATGCGTGAACTCTATGCATGCTGTCTCCGCAAGTTTGGTGTCAGGATGGTCATTGGGCGTGATCAATGCTATAATATTTTTCGTGCTAATGACCTTTGTCAACGTGTCAGACATGTGAGACCAAAGACAACAAATTCTAATCATAATTATTACATTTATCCGGACTTGCTGAATGTTACTCCTAAATTTGTAGCTGACACATTCGGTTCAATGGTTGTAGCGGACATAACCTATGTTGCCACGTGCCAGGGATGGGCTTACCTGTCTCTTCTTACCGATGCGGGCAGTCGGGCGATAGTTGGATATGCCCTGTGCAAAACACTTGAAGCGGAAGGTCCCTTAAAGGCACTGAGGATGGCTATAGACTTTTACAACAGATACAATGTCGATTTGAGTAGTCTCATACACCACTCTGACCGGGGAGTGCAATACTGCTCAAACATGTATGTGGATATGCTCAAGAAACATCATATCAATATTAGTATGACGCAGTGTGGAGATCCGCTACATAATGCCCTGGCTGAACGGATGAATAACACGATCAAGAATGGGTGGTTGTTTGACTGCGAAGATGACAGCTTTGAACAGTTGGATAAACGTATAAGCGACGCCATATATGCATACAATTATGTTCGACCCCATCAAGGCATACAAATGAAAACACCGATGGAACATATTCGTAAGTACGCGGAAAAAGGTAGTTGAAGTCCCGCTCGTCGGGACGGGTGCTCCCGCCCCTTGCCGCGAGGGCGATCCCCGAGCGAAGAGTTTTTGTTGTTTAATGAAGTTTACAGCCCCAAGTCTTGCATTTATAAGAAAAGATACATATATTTGCAACATCTTTAATATGACAACTTATTTAGGAATTACAAAGGGACAAGTAAACTTATTTAGGTTTTAAAATATATTGAGTTAACTAACTTAGGTATAACAAACGAAGTTGTCAACTAAATCCAGTACAGTACAATCTGTCAGTGGTGACACACCAAACCTATTATGAATTAATACAAAACAAGAAGAAAATATGAACAAGCAATTCATTATCACGAATTTCGCCGCATTTGCCTTCATGCTGTTCCTGCCGACCGGATGCAGGCAGGCGGACGGCAAACAGGATGCGGTGCAGAGTTATCGGGTCATAAAGGTCGCGGCAAGTCCGGTGGAAATCTCCGAGTCCTATTCTGCCGCCATACGCGGACGGCAGGATGTGGACATCATGCCGCAAATATCCGGGCGCATTATCCGGTTGTGCGTGAAAGAGGGTGAACGGGTGAAGACCGGTCAAGTATTGGCAGTAATCGACCAAGCTCCCTATCTGGCTGCATTGCGCACGGCTTCGGCCAATGTCAGCGCAACACAGGCAAAAGCGGAAACGGCACGAATCGAGTTGCGGGGCAAGCAGGCGTTGTTTGACGAGAAGGTCATATCCGACTACGAGCTTTCTCTCGCCCGGAACCAACTGGCAGTGTCGCTTGCCGAACTCGAACAGGCAAAGGCACAAGAAGCGGATGCACGCAACAACCTCTCCTATACGGAAATCAAAAGTCCGAGCAACGGAGTGGTAGGCACATTGCCCTATCGTATCGGTGCGCTTGTCGGTCCCAATATGGCGCAGCCTTTCACGGTCGTGTCCGACAATGCGGAGATGTATACCTATTTCTCCATTTCGGAGAATATGCTACGGCGATATTCGGCTCGCTATGGCTCGATTGACAGCATGATAGCAGGGACGCCGGAAGTGCGCCTGCAACTCAACGACGGCAGCCTGTATAAGGCGAAAGGACGTATCGAAACCGTAAGCGGCGTGGTGGACCCGGTTACCGGAACGGTGCAGATCAAAGCCCTGTTCCCCAATCCCGACCGCGAACTGTTGAGCGGCAGCATCGGCAATGTCATCCTTCAAAACCCGAAAACGGAGGCCGTAACCATCCCCATGACCGCCACCGTGGAACTGCAAGACAAGATTATCGCTTACCGTCTGAAAAACGGACAGGCGGAAGCCGCCTATCTCACGGTGGACCGCCTGAACGACGGCAACCGGTTTATCGTAAGAGAAGGGCTCTCGGTCGGTGACACCATTATCGCCGAAGGCGTGGGACTGGTGAAAGAAGGTATGAGCATAACCCCTAAAAACGAAGCGAAATGAACTTGCGATTTTTTATAGACCGCCCGGTGTTTTCGGGCGTTATCTCGGTGGTAATCGTACTGTTGGGTATGATTTCCATGTTTTCCCTGCCTGTGGAACAATACCCCGACATCGCACCTCCGACCATCAACGTATTTGCAACCTATCCGGGTGCAAACGCCGAAACCGTGCAGAAGGCAGTGATAACCCCTCTGGAAGAAGCCATCAACGGAGTGGAGGACATGACCTATATGACTTCCACGGCATCGAATACGGGAGATGCTTCCATCAACATCTATTTCAAACAGGGAACCAACGCGGACATGGCAGCGGTAAACGTACAGAACCGCGTGAACGGCGCACTGAGCCAGCTTCCGGCAGAAGCCACCAAAACCGGTGTCACCACCGAAAAACAGCAGAACGCCGAACTGATGACTTTCGCGCTCTATTCGCCCGATGACCGCTTCGACCAGACATTCCTGAACAATTACGTGAAAATCAATGTCGAGCCGAGGCTGAAACGTATCAGCGGCGTGGGAAAGGCGCAGTTGTTCGGTTCCAACTACAGCATGCGACTTTGGCTGAAACCCGACAAGATGGCGCAATACGGGCTTATCCCCGATGACATATCCGCCGTACTCGCACGGCAGAACATCGAGGCTGCCACCGGCTCCTTCGGTGCCAATCATCCTACCGCCAATGAATACACGATGAAATACCGTGGGCGTTTGTCCGGTGCGGAAGAGTTCGGCGAGTTGGTCATCAAGTCACTACCGGGTGGCAATGTGCTTCGGTTGAAAGAGGTTGCCGATGTGGAACTGGGCGATGAATCCTACAACTACTCCTCCGAGGTGAACGGGCATCCGGCAGCCATGATGCTCATCAACCAGAAAGCCGGGTCCAATGCATCGAGCACCCTCAAGGAGATTCACGAAGTGCTTGACGACCTCAGCAGGGACTTGCCCGAAGGGACGGAATTCGTGGTGCTTACCGATACCAACAAGTTCCTGTATGCCTCCATTCACTCGGTCCTCCGTACCTTGCTGGAAGCGATACTTTTGGTTATCGTAGTGGTGTATGTGTTCTTGCAGGATATCAAATCGACGCTTATCCCTACCATATCCATCTTCGTTTCCATCATCGGCACATTCGCCGTGATGTCCATGATCGGATTCTCCATCAACCTGCTCACCCTGTTCGCCCTTGTACTTGCCATCGGAACCGTGGTCGATGATGCCATCGTAGTGGTGGAGGCGGTGCAGGCGAAGTTCGACGAAGGCTATCAGTCGGCGGTTCTCGCGGCCGATGATGCCATGAAGGGGGTATCTTCGGCAATACTTACCTCTACCATCATCTTTATGGCAGTGTTTTTCCCCGTTGCCATGATGGGCGGAACTTCGGGGGCTTTCTACACGCAATTCGGTATCACGATGGCTGTTGCCGTGGGTATCTCGGCAATCAATGCCTTCACACTCTCACCGGCACTTTGCGCACTGTTACTGAAACCCTATATCGACGAGCACGGCAACACCAAGAACAATTTTGCAGCCCGTTTCCGAAAAGCGTTCAATGCTGTTTTTGAGCGTCTGAGCCGACGCTATGTACGTGGGGTGATGTTCATTATCCACCGCCGGTGGCTGTTGTGGAGCATTATAGGCGTCTCTTTCGGGTTGCTGGTGCTGCTGGTCAATATCACGAAGACGGGACTTATTCCCGAAGAGGATACCGGGACGGTCATGGTGAGCATGAACACGAAGCCCGGCACGTCCATGGCTCAGACAAGTAAGGTGATGGAGCGTATCAACAGCCGTCTCGACAGTATCAATGAGATTGAATACAGCGGTGCGGTCACCGGTTTCTCTTTCAGCGGCTCCGGCCCGTCGCAGGCGATGTATTTCGTGACACTCAAAGACTGGGAGCAGCGCAAGGGAGAGGGGCAGTCGGTCAATGATGTCATCGGAAAGATTTATGCCGCCACCTCCGATATTCCCGATGCCACGGTGTTTGCCATGTCGCCCCCGATGATAGCCGGATATGGCATGGGGAACGGCTTTGAACTCTACTTGCAAGACAAGGCGGGTGGAGACATCACCGCTTTCAAGGAAGAGGCGGACAAGTTTGTCGAAGCCTTGTCGCAGCGACCAGAAATAGGCGAAGTCTATTCCTCCTTTGCCACAGACTATCCACAATACTGGGTGGATATTGATGCCGCGAAATGCGAACAGTCGGGAGTGTCGCCCGCAGAGGTGCTTTCCACCTTGTCGGGCTATTATACCGGACAATATGTTTCCGATTTCAACCGTTTCTCCAAGCTCTACCACGTCACCATGCAGGCTCCGGCGGAATACCGTGTGAATGCGGAATCCCTTCACCACATGTATGTGCGCACCTCCGATGGCGGTATGTCGCCTTTGAGCCGGTTCGTGCGCCTGACCAAGACCAACGGCCCGTCAGACCTCACCCGCTTCAACCTGTTCAATGCCATATCCATCAACGGATCTCCGGCCCAGGGTTACAGTTCGGGGCAAGTGCTTGAAGCCATCGGTGAGACGGCACGCGAAGTGCTTCCGGCAAATTACACCTACGAGTTCGGCGGTATCTCGCGTGAGGAAAGCAAGACAACCAATAATGCTACGCTTATATTCCTGCTCTGCATGGTTCTGGTCTATCTGATTCTGTGTGCCTTGTACGAAAGCGTGTTTATCCCCTTTGCGGTCCTGTTGTCGGTGCCTTGCGGATTGATGGGCAGTTTCCTGTTTGCGTGGCTCTTCGGTCTGGAGAACAACATCTACATGCAGACCGGATTGATTATGATTATCGGTCTGCTTGCCAAGACAGCCATCCTGCTTACCGAATATGCAGGCAAGCGGCGGTCGGAAGGCATGACGCTGGCACAGTCGGCGTACAGTGCGGCAAAAGTCCGTCTGCGCCCCATACTGATGACCGTGTTGTCTATGGTGTTCGGTCTTATACCGCTGATGCTGGCTCACGGGGTGGGTGCCAACGGCAGCCGTTCGCTTGCCACAGGTGTAATCGGCGGAATGATTGTCGGTACTTTGGCTCTGTTGTTCCTTGTTCCGTCATTATTTATTGTATTCCAATATATCCAAGAACGTATTAAGCATAATTAAATGAAGAAGACAGCCATATATATCATATTGTCAGGATGGATGCTTACCGGTTGCGGCACATACAGCCGGTATCATCGCCCCGACCTCTCGATGGAAAATCTGTATAGCAACCTGCCGACAGACGCCGATACCACCACTTTGGCCTCCCTATCGTGGCGTGAGATGTTTACCGACCCGAAACTTCAGTCCTTGATTGAAATGGGACTTGAACGGAACACAGACCTCAATGTGGCACGGCTACGGGTGGAAGCGGCAGAAGCCGCCTTGCTGACGGCCAAACTGTCCTATCTACCATCACTCGGACTGAATGCCGAAGGTAATGTCAGCAGGCAAGATGGAGCAACGGCAAAGGCATATAATGTAGGAGCGTCAGCAAGCTGGGAACTGGACATCTTCGGCAAACTCACAGCTGCAAAGCGTGGTGCCGCTGCCGCCTTGCAAGGAAGCCGTGATTACCGGCAAGCCGTACAGACACAGCTTGTCGCCACGATTGCCGACAGTTATTATACCCTTGCCATGCTCGACGCGCAAATGGCAATAAGCAACCGCACCCTTGAGAACTGGCAGACTACCGTACGCACTCTCGAAGCATTGAAAAAAGCCGGAAAATCAAACGAAGCCGGTGTATTGCAGGCAAAAGCGAACGTGATGCAGCTCGAATCATCCCTATTATCCATTCGCAAGAGCATCTCCGAAACAGAAAACGCTCTGTCTGCAATACTTGCCATGCCGTCACACTCGATTGGACGAAGTAATCTGGCCGAGGCTGCTTTCCCCGATACCGTCTCTATCGGACTCCCCTTACAGTTGCTTTCCAACCGTCCCGATGTGCGTCAGGCTGAAATGGAACTGGCGCAGGCGTTCTACGCCACCAATGCGGCCCGTGCCGCTTTCTATCCCAATATAACCCTTTCGGGGGCTCTTGGGTGGACTAATAATGGAGGTGGTGTAATCGTAAATCCCGGACAATGGTTGTTCAATGCCATTGGCTCCCTGACACAGCCGTTATTTAACCGAGGTACAAACATCGCCAACTTGAAGATAGCCAAAAGCCGTCAGGAAGAAGCCAAACTGTTGTTCCGGCAATCATTGTTGAATGCAGGAAAAGAAGTGAACGATGCTCTGACCGCATGGCAGACGGCAAAATCGCAAATTGAAATCAATGCCCGGCAGGTTGAAACATTATGCGACGCTGTGCGAAAGACAGAATCGTTGATGCGTCATTCCAATACCACCTATCTGGAAGTATTGACCGCCCAACAGTCTCTTCTCGAAGCGGAAGTGCAACAGTTGCAAACTCGTTTTGAACGCATACAAAGTGTAATCAAACTTTATCATGTGTTAGGAGGAGGAATGTAACTTTACAACATTTATAACCTAATACTGAACCATGTTGTATAATTTTTATATTTCAGTCGTCATAAACTTATAAACAAGTAATTTAGCATGCAAAAACAAATCAAAAAGTCTTCTCTTTTTTTGAAAGGAAGCAACACCTAACCCACTTTGCTACTGAACAGAATGTAGCGGAAGAACTGTATGAATTACTCTCCGAAGCGAGAGAACTCTATCTTCAGGATGTAATTGTGGATGGCAAGCGGTATAACCGCTATGTGGATGACTTCATCAACAGTCACCGATACATAAACTGCGATAGTGCAGTTTGCCGGAACTGCCACGAAATGAACATCCATATCGCCAAAGGGCTTCTGACCGAATGTGCCCACCTTATCCAGCCTCTTTTTGCAGCATCCGACTTCTCCTTTGAGAAGTGTATGGAGTTGCGAAAGAAGTATGACCGGTCAGAGCCGTTGCCGCCACCTATCGCGCATCATACCGATGGTTTTATAAAAGCCCCGCCGCTTTCTTTCGGCTGCAATTTCACCCAAGAACAGATGATAGGTATTGTGTCTTGTGCCAATACTTATCATCTGTTTTGCGTTTCAGAAGTTTGCATCGAGGATATGGAAGCTCTCTTTTCCTGCAAAGAGGGCTTTCATATTCGGGTGAACAATCTTCGTCATGTGGTTGCCTTTTTCGATGCGCTACTCGAAAACTCCTTCATCCAATCCCGCTGGCAGTCCGTTCTGGACAAAGGGCGGTTCCTGCAATCCAAGGACGGCACACGGTTCATTTCCGCTTCCAATCTTTCATCGGCACTTTCCGCTGTCAGAAACAACAAAACAGCGGTCACTTACAGTATCAGACGATTCATCGGTCAGTTGAAAGAAAGTGTGAACAAATCCACCATGTGAAAGATAAAAGAGTGAGAGTTAGAATAATACTTGCATAGTATCACGCCGATAATTCTCACTCCTTTATCGGCATATCATACCTTTGCCCTCCGTTATCAATACGTTGATAGCGGAGGTACAATTCCATTGTCAAACTTTAATTAAAAACATATGCCGAACAGACTAACCTTCATGGAGCGGATGAGCGAACGGATTACCGCCCTTGAGTCGGTTCTTAAAAAATTGGAACCGGTTGAAAACATCTTGGAACGGATGGATTTGTTGGAGAAAAGCATTTATTCGACAAAGCGTGTCTTTACGTTTCAGGACGCCTGTATGTATATCGGGGTTTCCGAGAGTATGCTATACAAACTCACGGCGAACAAAGAAATTCCACATTACAAACCACGTGGCAAGATGATTTATTTCGCCAAGGAAGAACTGGACGAATGGCTTTTACAGAACCATGAACCGACTGCAGATGAAGCCATACGCATGGCGACCGAAGCAGCAGTAACACAACCATTCTTAAAGCAAAGACGCTATGGAAAACGAAAAAAGGACTGATTATAACACAGGTGCAGGAATAGAGGAACATAAACTGTTGGATATTCTTGCCGCTTCCCAAATTAGGGCTACTGATACCTACGAAACGCCCCCACAAATCATCTGGATAGATAATTCAACGATAGCCACCCTCGGCAATTTCAGTGCATCGACCGGTAAGGCCAAAGCAAAAAAGACATTCAATGTCTCGGCTCTCGTTGCCGCATCGCTGGCCGGGAAACAGGTATTGAACTACCGTGCGCACCTGCCAGAAGGCAAGCGGCGGATTCTGTATGTAGATACGGAGCAGAGCCGTTTCCACTGCCACACGGTACTGGAGCGTATATTACGATTGGCCGGATTGCCTACGAAAACCGATAATGAGAACCTCGACTTTATTTGTCTAAGGGAATATACTCCGGCAGTGCGCATTGAGGTCATAGACTATGCCCTGCGTCAGAACAAAGGTTATGGTCTGGTCATCATAGACGGTATCCGCGACCTGATGCTTGACATCAACAGTACCGGTGAATCGGTAGAAGTTATCAACAAGATGATGGAGTGGTCTTCCCGGTATGACCTGCATATCCATTGCGTACTCCATTTGAACAAAGGGGATAATAATGTGCGAGGACACATTGGTACAGAAATGAGTAACAAGGCAGAAACCGTATTGGTTATCAGCAAAAACAATGATAACCCAAGCATCAGTGAGGTTCACGCGTTGCATATCCGTGAAAAAGAGTTCAAACCCTTTGCTTTTACCGTTGATGATGACGGTCTGCCTGTTATGGTTGAAAACCATTCGTTCAACGGAAATATCAAACAGAAATCCCGGATGAGTTTTATGGATTTGTCCATAGAACAGCATAGGGAAGCTCTTGCCGCCGCTTTTGGAGACAAGCCCATAAAAGGTTTCGAGAATGTATTGGAGGCTCTTATGGCTTCCTATGCAGCTATCGGGTTCAAACGAGGGCGAAGTGTTATGGTAAAGCTGTTACAATACCTGACCGATAACCTTAAACTCATTATCAAGCGGGATAAACTTTTTTATAATGACATGACACCTACAGAGGTCTTGCTTTTCGATGAAGAATGAGATTGATAAATACGTTTTGGTATATAAATGAGCGAAAATGACCATAGCAGAAGCAAAACAAGTGCGTATCGTGGATTTTCTGGCACGTCTCGGCCACCATGCGCAACACATAAAATCGGGACAATACTGGTATCTCTCGCCGTTGCGGAACGAGCGTACCCCGTCGTTCAAAGTGAATGACCGCATCAATGAATGGTACGATTTCGGTGAGGCCATCGGCGGCGACCTTGTGGAACTGGTGAAACACCTTTGCCGGGCGGACAGCGTGAGCGAGACACTGGCGTATATCGAGCGGCACACGCATGGCGTACCGTTGCAGAAAATCCATGCACCGACCGTCCCGTCCCGACCGGTGGAGGCGGAAATGAAAGAGGTAATGGTAATTCCGCTCCGCCACCATGCGCTGTTCTCCTACCTCCAGTCCCGGCTTATCGACGCAGACATCAGCCGTATGTATTGCAAGGAGGTACATTATGAATTGCGGGGCCGCCACTATTTCGCCCTTGCGTTCGGCAACATTTCCGGCGGTTACGAGGTGCGCAACGCCTATTACAAGGGGTGTCTGAACAACAAGGACATCTCGTTGATAAGACATGAGGGGGAAGGAACACAGGAAAGCGTCTGTGTATTCGAGGGATTCATGGACTTTCTCTCTTACCTTACGCTGAAACTGGCAGGCGACCGGACGGTATGCCTTGCCATGCCGTGCGACCACCTTGTGATGAACTCGGTGAACAACCTGAGAAAGACACTGGTACACCTGCAGGAGTATTCGGATATCCACTGCTATCTCGACAATGACCTTGCCGGGCAAAGAACCGCCGAGACCATTGCCGGGATGTATGGCGGACGTGCCAGCGATGAATCCTGCCGCTATGCGGAATACAAAGACCTGAACGACTACCTGCGCGGAAAGAAACGCTGACATTCTCCCTGTCGCTCCTGCCCCTCCTGTGCCACTTGAAGCCCTCCTGTGCGGAGGGCTTTTTTTATGCCCTGATTTCCCTTTTTTCTCTGTTGAAGCAACGATATAGTACGATTTAATAGTACGATTTTGAGAACTTGAACAAATCTTATTGCTGGAATAGCTGTTTATTGCTCAATTATTTTACAGTTTGAAATATCGTCCGTTTATTTGCAAAATCATACTAATACAATTTTTATAATTCATACTAAAAAGACATGGACGCATATTTCATTTTTGCCATTGTACTGACGGTCGCATACGTCCTCTACTACGCCGTAGTCATTGCGCATGACCTCTACGGGAAAAAGGGGACGGACAAACCGGAAGAGGAAGTTTTCGATGTAGGCACATCGGAGGAAGAAGAGAGCGTGACGGTCACGGAAAGCGAGACGGGCTTCAACATCGGTGGCGAGAGCTACGAGACGGAAACCACGGCCGACACACCCGGAGCATCGCCGGAAGAGGGCGGCACGGAAAAGCCGGACACGGCGCAGGAGAAACTGGAACGGCTGAAGGCGGAAGCGGAGGAACGGATGGAAGAGACCGAGCCTTACCTGTCGGACGCCCGCACGTCGGAAGATATGTACAAGGCGATGATTGCCAAAGGACGGTCAGGCGACCGCCCCGAAATCAAGTGGAAACCCATTCAAGACCGGTTGTGAAATGTCGAAAGCTAAGAAGATTCTATGTGCGCTGTGTTTCTCGCTCCCCTACGCGGCTTTTGCCAAGAGCGGCAGCGTGAACTACAGCTGGGGAGCGGATGCGCTGGCCACGATGCACGACTATGTGGTCACGATGATGCTGTATGTCCAGTATATCTGTTGCGCCATAGCCGGAGTATGCGTCATCGTGTCCGGCTTTCAGATTTATGTCAAGATGAACACGGGAGAGGACGGCATCACCAAGTCGATCATGACGCTTGTCGGTGCGTGTCTGTTCCTGATCGGGGCATTCTACGTCTTCCCGGCCTTCTTCGGCTACCGCATATAAACTTAATCCGTATCAGGTCGCAGATAAATAAAGTATTCACTAAAAAAGTAAAGTATGTTTCAGAAAACCAAACAGATGTGCCGCAAGGCACTGGGATTCGTCAACAGAATCGCCAACAAAGTAACGATGTTCATCCTCATGCTGCTGTCCGGTGCGGTGGCAAGGGCGCAAAATTCGGCAGGTGACTATACAGCCGGTACGAACGCGCTGTCCACCGTCGCCGAGGAAATCGCCAAGTATGTGCCTATCATGGTCAAGCTGTGCTACGCCATTGCCGGTGTCGTGGCGATTGTGGGTGCCATCTCGGTGTATATCGCCATGAACAATGAGGAACAGGATGTCAAGAAAAAAATGATGATGGTGGTGGGAGCCTGCATCTTCTTAATCGCGGCAGCCAAGGCGTTGCCCCTGTTCTTCGGTATCACCGCTTAAGCATCAGGCATGAAAGGCAAGGACGAACGCTATCCGGGCTATCCGTTATTCAAGGGGCTGCAACGGCCTCTTGAATTTCTGGGCATCCAAGGCCGCTACATCTACTGGGCGGCAGCGACGACGTGTGGGGCCATTGTCGGCTTCATAATCGCCTACTGCCTGCTCGGTTTCGTGGCCGGACTTGTCGTACTGGCAGCCACCGTATCGGCCGGCATCGTGCTTGTCCTGCTCAAGCAACGGAAGGGACTGCACAGCAAGAAGGTCGCTCCTGGTGTGTACATCTATGCCCACTCGCGCAAGATCTGACGAAAGAGAAACCATCACGGCAATGTGCATGGCTATATTGATTGTTGAACTGCGGGCGGGTTTGTCTTGAAGCAAGGCGAACCTGCCCCTATTTAATTACACGAATATCGAAATGACCCTATACATCATATTATGCTTTGTCGCCCTGTGCGCAGGCATGGCCCTGTCGGTCTATGCGTTCGGTACGGGCGGCAAGCGCAAGCGAATCTTTCAGGACATCTATTTCTCGGCGGAGGAAACGGACGGTGTGGGTGTGCTGTACACCAAGACCGGCGAATACTCCGCCGTGCTTAAGATAGAGAACCCGGTACAGAAGTATTCGGCGGACATAGACAGTTACTACGACTTCACGCACCTGTTCACCGCCCTTGCGCAGACCTTGGGCGAAGGGTACGCCATCCACAAGCAGGACATCTTCGTGCGGAAGAAGTTTGCAAGCGAACCGGCTGACGGGCAGGAGTTCCTGTCGGCGTCGTATTTCCGCTACTTCAAAGGGCGTCCCTACACGGACAGCCTTTGCTACCTGACCATCACGCAGGAGGCGAAGAAGAGCCGCCTGTTCTCGTTCGACAACAAGAAGTGGCGCGACTTCCTCGTGAAAATCCGCAAGGTGCATGACCAACTGCATGACAGCGGCGTACAGGCCCGGTTCCTGAACAAAGCCGAGGCGAGCGAGTATGTCGATCGCTACTTCGCCATGAACTTCAAAGACCGCACCGTGTCGATGACGAACTTCAAGGCAGACGATGAAACGGTGTCAATGGGCGACAAACGCTGTAAGGTGTACAGCCTTGTGGATGTGGACTGCGCCGCACTGCCCTCGATGATACGTCCGTACACGAACATCGAGGTGAACAACACGGAAATGCCGGTCGATCTGGCTTCGGTGGTGGACAACATACCGGACGCCGAGACGGTGGTCTATAACCAAGTCATCTTCCTGCCCAACCAAAAACGGGAACTGGCAATGCTCGACAAAAAGAAGAACCGCCATGCGAGCATTCCGAACCCGAACAACCAGATGGCGGTCGAGGATATCAAACGTGTGCAGGAGGTCATCGCCCGTGAGAGCAAACAACTGGTATATACGCACTTCAACATGGTGGTGGCCGTATCTGCCGGAGCAGACCTGCAAAAGTGTACGAACCACTTGGAAAACGCATTCGGGCGCATGGGCATCCATATCAGCAAGCGGGCGTACAACCAACTGGAGCTGTTTGTCGGTTCGTTTCCGGGAAACTGCTACGCACTCAACGAGGAATACGACCGTTTCCTGACCCTTTCGGATGCGGCGATGTGCCTGATGTACAAGGAACGTGTGTTGCACAGCGAGGAAACGCCGCTGAAGATTTACTATACAGACCGTCAGGGTGTGCCGGTGGCTATTGACATTACGGGAAAAGAGGGAAAGAACAAACTGACGGACAACTCCAATTTTTTCTGTTTGGGGCCTTCGGGCAGCGGCAAGAGTTTTCATATGAACTCGGTCGTGCGCCAGCTCCATGAGCAGGGAACGGATGTGGTCATGGTCGATACGGGTAACTCCTACGAGGGGCTGTGCGAGTATCTGGGCGGCAAGTATATCAGCTATACCGAGGAACGACCTATCACGATGAACCCGTTTCGCATCAACCGGGAGGAATACAATATCGAGAAGATTGACTTCCTCAAGAACCTTATCCTGATGATTTGGAAAGGGTCGGACAGCCAAATCCCCGAAATCGAGTTCCGCATTGTCGAGCAGATAATCATCGACTACTACGATGCCTATTTCAACGGATTTACAAGATACACCGACGAACAACGGGAGGTGCTGTTGAAGAACCTGTTTGCAGCGGCCAGCCGAAAGAACCCGAACAAGCCACCCAGGGAAGTGGATGAGATGGTGCGCAAACAGATAGAGGTGCTTGAGGCACGTCGTGCCGCACTGAAGGTTACTGAACTGAGTTTCAATTCATTCTTTGACTACTCGTTCGACCGTCTGGAGCAGATCTGCACTGAAAATGACATCACGACAATCAGCTACTCGACCTATTCGACCATGCTGCAGCCCTTCTACAAGGGTGGCGCGTATGAGAAGATTCTCAACGAGAATGTGGATTCGGCACTGTTTGACGAGACTTTCATTGTCTTCGAGGTTGATGCGATCAAAGAAAATAAAAAACTGTTTCCCATTGTCACACTGATTATTATGGATGTGTTCCTGCAAAAAATGCGCATCAAGAAGAACCGCAAAGTCCTTGTCATCGAAGAGGCGTGGAAGGCCATCGCCAGCCCGCTCATGGCGGAATACATCAAGTTCATGTACAAGACCGCCCGTAAGTTCTGGGCATCGGTCGGCGTGGTGACGCAGGAGATACAGGACATCATCGGCAGTGAAATCGTGAAGGAGGCCATCATCAACAACTCAGACGTGGTGATGCTGCTTGATCAAAGCAAGTTCAAGGAACGCTTTGACGAAATCCGGAAGATTCTTGGTCTGACCGAAGTCGATTGCAAGAAGATATTTACCATCAACCGCTTGGAGAACAAGGAGGGGCGCAGCTTCTTCCGCGAGGTGTTTATCCGCCGGGGTACGACCAGTGGCGTGTATGGCGTGGAAGAGCCGCACGAGTGCTACATGACCTACACGACCGAACGGGCGGAAAAGGAGGCTCTGAAGCTCTACAAGAGGGAACTTCGGTGCAGCCATCAGGAGGCTATCGAGGCGTATTGCCGGGACTGGGACAACAGCGGTATCGGAAAGTCCCTGCCTTTCGCACAGAAAGTAAACGAGGCCGGACGGGTGCTGAATCTCCGTCCCACACATGAATCCAAATAAACATTGCAGCCATGAAACGACTACTCCTTATCCTGACCATCGCCTCGGTCGCACTCTGCCAGCCGGTTCACGCCCAGTATTACAGCGTGAACTACGACACCCGTACCGTTGCGGCGATGGTGGCCGCTTTCGGCACGGAGGCAGTCGCCGAAGGGTACTACCGGGAGCAGGTCGATGACATCCTCAAGCACTACACGGCAGCGGAGGTCGCCACTGCAGGGATATTTGCCGCCAAGTTCTTGGAACATAAAGCCCTGAGCGACCTCGGCATCTGGAACAGCCGCACGGAAAACTATTACTACCGCCGCATCTACCGGATGGTGGCGGAGAAAATCATGCCGAAAATATGGGTGGTGGCGAAACAGATGCTCCACTCGCCGCAGACGGCGGTCTATTGGGGCAGTTATCTGATGAAGATATGCGATGACACGAAAAGCCTGTGTATGCAGTTCGAGAGCGTGGTGACCAACAGCACGCTGACCTTTTCGGACATCGCATTCCTCGAAATCAACCGGGAGATAGCCCCCTTGCTGAAACTTTCGGAAATGGGGAATATCGACTGGCAGCGGATGATGGACGACCTTGCCAATGTGCCGAACCGCTTTACCCGTGAGCATCTGCAAAGCGACCTCGACAACCTCTATAACATGGGGGTCGGCCTTGCGACGGCAGGCATCGCCAACCTCGGTGAAGCCTTGCTGCCGCAAAGCGCATTCCATGACCTGATAAACGGCAAGCTCGGAGCAATAGCCACTTTGTACGACCATTACGGCAGCCTGCTGGAGCAGGCGGAGAACGGTATCGGGAACCTGCTGCTTGACAAAATCGGCGGCAAGGAGAACGTCGCCGGACTGTTCGGCTTCGGGGATTACGACCTTGCCGGGTGGATGAGCGACTACCTGAGCGAGAATGCCGGAAGCTACTACACACAGCGGTGGTATATCGCCCGTCGAGACCAGGGAGAGGTATCGCTGTGCGACTATTATCCGCCGACGGACGACAACAGCATCCTGAACGGGGGCGCATGGGTGCGGTTCAACACAAGCGATCCGAACTTCTATCCCGACGCCTCGCAACGTGAGCAGGTACTCGCCAACTCGGAAAGCCATGCCGGATGGTCGAGGAACCGGGTACAACAGCTGAACAATGCCAATGACGGTTTTCATTACAGCATCAGCTATTGGATGTCCGCCTACGTCATCAATCGCGGGAACAAGCAGACCAAGAAGGCATACGCCTATGAAATCCATGTAAGCAAGAGCTGGAACAAGGAAGAGGTGGTCTATGAAGAGGTCTTCGATTCCTACTCGATGGACTTGAACACGTTTCGGGCGCAACTGAATGTCCGGCTCGCGGAGTTCAACGAGAATGAGGACGGCTATACCTATTATATATCCTCCGATGGACGGAACTATTATCAGGCGACGGATGCCGCCAAACTGAAGGGGTGCGAGAGCGTGACTATCAGTGTGACCTGCTCCGACGGCGTTACGCTCGGACAAGGTTCGACGCAATACAAGTGCCGCAAGTGCGGCAGTTCGCTGAACACCCACACCAAAGAGTGCGCCATGCAGACCTCAGTGACGGAAAACGACCTCGACCTGTCGGAACTGGATGCGCTGTTGAACGAGGCGAACAGTCAGGTCGCCAACCTTGAAGCACGAATCGGGACGTTGGAAAACGAGAACGCCGCCCTGCTGAAGAAAATCAGTACGGCAAGCATCGAGGATGCGGCGGCCTACCGCCAACAGTACAATGCGAACAAGACGGAGATAGACCGGATGAAAGGCGAGCTTGCGGAGTGGAAGAAGAAACAGTCCGATTATACTCAAGCGAAATCGGAAGCCGCAGACGACAACAGCGTGGCGACGGACGACTATTACCGCATCCCAGCCATCATGCAGGACTGCAAGGCGGCCTACGGCCTGACATGGCAGGACGGCGGAGCGTGGAACGGCTATTCGTATGTGCGCAAGGCGACCATGCCGAACATCAACGGCATCATCACATTCAAGGCTACGGTCTCGATTGCCCGCAAGCCGAAATATTTTCTCGGCATCAAGATTCACCGTGCCATCATCCAAATCCAATGGGAACTGACCTCGGCCTATACGGACACGCACGTCGCCGATGTGCTGACACTCGATCCGGGGCTTTCGGATGCGGAGAAAACCCAATTGGTGAACGACCGCATCGCCGAAATCGCCCGTGAACACCCTTCCTGCAAAATCACGACGGAATACGCCCGCAGCACACCGACGGAAGAAACACCGTCCGGCGATGTGTACCACCTGCTGTGGTCGAGCGACCGCCTCGAAATCGCAAGGGAGGTGGACAGCAGAATCACAAGGATATACGCCGACTTGGTATCGCTGGAAAAGATGATGCACTACAAGCGGAGCATCCTTGACGTGATGAAGGACGTTCTGCCCGGACTGAATACAGACGAAGGGCGCAGGCTGACACTTGTGGAGGAATGCCATGACCGCTGGGTGGAGAGCGCACGGACACTTCGGAACGGTGGCGGCAGAAACGGCGGAAAGGAGGTGCGGCCATGAAACGAACCTTACAGATAGCCGCATTGCTGCTCTTGCTGCTGCCCGGTATCGCCAAAGCACAGTGGACGTTCGATATAGTCTCTGTTGAAGCCTACATCAACGACCACAAGAAGCAACGCAGTTTGCTGTTGGCCCGCAGCACCTTGGAGTACAGCAACAAACTGTTGCATGAGTACAGCCGCAAGGAGGTCGGGAACTACAAGGAACTGAACATCGACCTTGACCGGTACACCCGTGCGTTCGATGTCATCGACGTCATGTACCAGTCGTTGCGCACGGCACTGAATGTAAAGAACACCTATACGTCGGTCAGCGACCGCATCGGTGACTATAAATCGCTGTTAGAGGATTTCAACGCAAAGATTCTGGCACGGGGGCGCATCGAGACCGCCGACACCCTGATTATCGCCATCAACGCAAGGGGGTTGAGGGCGATTGCCCGTGAGGGGGAACAGCTCTATAAGTCCGTGAGCGACCTCGTGCTGTACGCCACCGGTGCGGCGGCCTGCTCGACCTCCGACCTGCTGATGGTACTGGAGGCCATCAACCGCTCATTGGACAACATCGAGCGGCATCTGAACCGGGCGTATTTCGAGACGTGGCGGTACATACAGGTGCGCATCGGTTATTGGAAGGCAAAGGTATATCGCTCCCGTACCATGCGTGAGATTCTTGATGACGCTTTCGGGCGGTGGCGCGGAGCCGGAAGATTGGACTATTAACAACAAAAAGAGAAGAATATGAACAGGAAACTATTACTCATGGCGGTAGCGGTCGCCGCAACGACGGCCGCACACGCACAGTATGTAACGTACAACCATGATTCGCCGAAACAGAACCAGGTTACGGTCATGGAAACGGGTACGGGCGCACTTTCGCCCGACCTCTATTATACCTTGTTGCACAACAAGTACAAGAAATCGGCGGCCGCCAAAAACAAGCTCTCGTTCCGCACCCTCGCCGGCATCAACCTGTACGGTCAGGTGGACGAAGCGGAGGCTATCGACTCGGCTTTGGTCAAGCGGGCGAAAATCGAGGCGTTGAACGTCGCCGACCGGCAGGTGGATATCGCATGGCTCGCAGAGGGCGATAAGGTCAGCGGACAGATGGAACGGTTCCAGCGCAACATCGACCGCATCCTCCCGTCCGGCGGCACTCCGTCCGACAAGGAGCGGTGGACGGAATACTACCATGTCTATCAGTGCGCCATCGACGCTACGAAAGACGCCTATATGCCCAACGCCCAGCGGAAGAAGGAGTATCTGCGCATCTACGAGGATGTGGCACGGCAGAACGAGATTTTGGTGGGCTACCTCGCCAAGCGTCAGAATGCAGCGGTAACGAGCGCACTGCTGAACGCTACGGACAACCGCACCTTGCACAAGGAGGGCATTGTCCGCAACGCCATGAGCCGGTGGCAGGAATCGCGTCTTGCGGTGCGAGGCTCGCAACCGGGCGGGAACGGTGGAGAGGGAGATGACAACGAGAGTGTAAACAGAGGGAACTAAAAAGAGGAAGCTATGGCAAACGGAGATATACTTTCGGATTTCGGCATCAACCTGTTGGAAGAAGAGATAGATGACGTGATTTTCCAGACCAACGAGTTCCTGACGGACGCCACCTTCACGGGGGCGCAGGGGCCGTTCTGGTGGATATTGCAGATGTGCATGGCTCTCGCCGCCCTGTTCTCGATCGTCATGGCGGCAGGTATCGCCTACAAGATGATGGTAAAGCAAGAGCCGTTGGACGTGATGAAGCTGTTTAGACCGCTCGCCGTGTCGATCATCATCTGCTGGTGGTATCCGCCTGCGGACACAGGCATGGCAGGCAGCCGGAACAACTGGTGCTTTCTGGACTTCCTGTCTTACATCCCGAATTGCATCGGGTCGTACACCCATGACCTGTATGAAGCCGAGGCCTCGCAGATAGCGGACAGGTTCGAGGAAGTGCAGCAGCTCATCCATGTGCGTGACACGATGTACACGAACCTGCAGGCACAGGCCGATGTCGCCCACACGGGCACGTCCGACCCGAATCTGATAGAGGCGACGATGGAACAGACCGGCGTGGACGAGGTGACGAGCATGGAGAAGGATGCGGCGAAGCTGTGGTTCACCTCGTTGACGGCAGGTGTCATCGTGGGGATAGACAAAATCATCATGCTGATTGCCCTCGTGGTGTTCCGCATCGGGTGGTGGGCGACAATCTACTGCCAGCAAATCCTGTTGGGTATGTTGACGATTTTCGGGCCGATACAGTGGGCGTTCAGCATCCTGCCGAAATGGGAAGGTGCTTGGGCGAAGTGGCTGACACGCTACCTGACGGTACATTTCTACGGGGCGATGCTCTACTTCGTGGGCTTCTATGTGCTGCTGCTCTTTGACATTGTGCTGTGCATCCAAATCGAGAACCTGACGGCGATAACCGCCAGCGAGCAGACGATGGCCGCCTACCTGCAAAACTCGTTCTTCTCGGCCGGTTACCTGATGGCGGCTTCGATTGTAGCCCTCAAGTGCCTGAACCTCGTGCCGGACTTGGCGGCATGGATGATACCGGAGGGCGACACGGCATTCTCTACCCGAAACTTCGGCGAGGGTGTGGCACAACAGGCGAAGATGACGGCAACCGGAGGGTTGGGCGGCATCATGAGATAATCCACGAATGACAATATAAACCAATAAAAATCATAAGTATATGAAATTGCAAGAGAAAATCAAGAGCTGGTGCAAGGATGAAAAATTCATGTCCTATGCACAGGAACGTGTGAGAAAAGAGCTTTGCGAAGTGGCGGAGAACCACCGCATAGATCCGCAGTACGAGGAACTGGACGAAGCCTTCGACTACGACGACCGGTACATCGTCCCCTTGGTGACGTACCTGACGTACAAGCTGCGTCTTGCCCTGCTGCAACGGAACGCCGGAAAGCGCAAGAGAGGAATCTTCTGGGTGCTTGTCCATGTGGAGATGCAGGGATTTTATGTGGAAGTGTTCTCGGAGGAGTTCGAGGGGATTCTGACGGAACTGCGTGATGCGGTAGTGCCCATACTGCACGGCGAGTATGTACAGATGTTGAACAAAAAAAGGGAGTAACGGATGGTTATCAAGAATTTGGAAAACAAAATCAAGCTGGTGGGTATCATCTGTACTGCCTTTCTCGTGGGATGTGTCATCATCAGCTTATCAAGCATCTGGACGGCACGGACGATGGTCACGGATGCGCAGAAGAAGGTGTATGTACTGGACGGCAACGTGCCTATCCTCGTGAACCGCACGACAATGGATGAAACGCTCGACGTGGAAGCCAAGAGCCATGTAGAGATGTTCCACCACTATTTCTTCACGTTGCCGCCGGATGACAAATACATCCGTTACACGATGGAAAAGGCGATGTACCTGGTGGATGAGACGGGATTGGCGCAGTACAACACGCTCAAGGAAAAGGGCTTCTACTCTAACATTTTGGGTACGAGTTCGGTGTTCTCCATCTATTGCGACAGCGTGGCTTTCAACAAGGAGAAAATGGAGTTCACCTACTACGGACGGCAGCGCATCGAACGGCGGAGCAACATCCTCATGCGTGAACTGGTGACGGCAGGACAGCTCAAGCGTGTGCCCCGAACAGAGAACAATCCGCACGGGCTGCTCATCGTGAACTGGCGCACCCTGCTGAACAAGGACATCGAACAGAAAACGAAAATCAACTATTAAACATCGGAATTTATGAATATCAAGGGATTCAGGCGGATGCTGTTCGGTGAGAAAATGCCGAACAAGCATGATCCGCAGTACAAGGAACGCTACGAACGGGAGGTGTCGTTCGGACGGAAATTCGCCCAAGTGACACGCATCGACAAGGCGGCCGCCAAGGTACAGGGATTCGCCAACGCACACCGGACACTGTTCTTGGTCATAGTCTTCGGCTTCGCCATCGGTGCTTTCACTTGGAACATCTGTCGTCTTACGACGGCATACCGTAACAGCCGGCCGACACGCACGGCGACGGAAATGCAGGATTCGGTACTGCGGGAAAGGCACAAGAGGCTACAAGGTGGTGAAATGAGGGAGAGTAGAAATGAGAACAGGAAGAATGAACCGCAATGAGGACGTGCCTATGAATACACGGTTTGAAAAATCAGTCCGCTCGTCGGACGAATGGTACACCCCGAAGGAGGTACTGGAAGCATTGGGCCGGTTTGACCTTGATCCTTGCGCCCCTGTCCGTCCGTTGTGGCCGACCGCCGAGGTCATGTATGACCGGAACATGGACGGATTGTCCCGGATATGGGAAGGGCGTGTATGGCTCAATCCTCCGTACTCACGTCCCCTTATCGAACAGTTTGTCCGAAAGCTGGCGGAACACGGTAACGGCATTGCGCTGTTGTTCAACCGTTGCGATTCCAAGATGTTTCAGGACATCATTTTCGAGAAAGCTATGGGCATGAAATTCCTGCGCCACCGTATCAGGTTTTACCGCCCGGACGGAACACGCGGCGATTCTCCCGGTTGCGGCAGCATCCTGATTGCATTCGGGGAGGACAACGCAGAAGTGCTGAGAAACTGCAGCATTGAAGGCAAGTATGTACGACTTAATTAAAAAATGTATGATGAAGATATTTGATAAAATCAATTTCAAGGAGCCGAAGTATATGCTCCCGGCTATCCTGTATGTTCCGCTTTTGGTCGCATCGTACTTCATCTTCGACCTGTTTCACGCTGAAACGGCGGAGATACCGGACAAGACGATGCAGATGACGGAGTACCTGAACCCCGACCTGCCGGACGCCCGAATCAAGGGCGATATAGGCAGCAAGTACGAGAACATGGCTAAATCGTGGGGTAAGATTCAGGACTACTCCGCAGTGGATAACATAGAACGAGAAGAATCCGATGACAACAAGGAAGAATATGAATCGCAATACACGATGGACGACATCGCCCTGCTGGACGAACAACAGCAGGAAAAGGCTGCGGCAGCGCAAATTGCCGATGCCAAGACGCGCGAGCAGGAAGCCCTCGCGGAACTGGAGAAAGCCCTTGCCGAAGCAAGGCTGAAAGGGCGCAACGAGGTTTTACCACCGACCGATACGGACAGTACCGCAACGGCAGCACAGACACCGGCGGCAACCATAGAGGTCAAGGGCAAGATAGAGGAAGAGAGCCGTTCGGTAAAAGCCCCGTCGGAGAGTGAACCGCCCAGCGAGGTGGTGCGCAAAGTAAAGACGGCTTCGGACTACTTCAACACACTGGCGGTCAATGAACGTGAGCCGAAGCTGATAAAGGCCATCATTGACGAGAACATCAAGGCGGTGGACGGCTCGCGTGTGCGGCTTCGCCTGCTCGACGATGTGGAGATCAACGAGTGCGTGGTCAAGCGAGGGTCGTACCTGTATGCCACCATGAGCGGCTTTTCGTCGGGACGTGTGAAAGGGAACATTACCAACATTCTCATCGAGGACGAACTGGTAAAGGTCAGCCTTTCGCTGTATGATACGGACGGCATGGAGGGGCTGTATGTCCCGAACAGCCAGTTCCGGGAAACGGGCAAGGATGTGGCAAGCGGTGCGGTGTCGGGAAACCTGAACATGAATACCGGGGCTTACGGCAACAGTCTCTCCCAATGGGGTATGCAGACCGCCACGAACGCCTACCAGAAAACGAGCAACGCCATCAGCAAGGCCATCAAGAAGAACAAGGTAAAACTGAAATACGGGACTTTCGTCTATCTGGTTAACGGACGTGAGAAACAATAAAGACGGAAGCCATGATAGAGACAGACAACATATACAATATGGATTGCATCGAAGGCATGAAGCTCATAGCGGACGGCAGTGTCGATGCCGTGATAGCGGATATGCCTTACGGTGTGCTGAACAGAAACAACGGGGCGGCACACTGGGACAGGCAGATACCGCTTGATGCGTTGTGGGAACAATTCCGCAGGATTACCAAGCCGGAAAGCCCCATCATCCTCTTTGCGCAGGGTATCTTCTCGGCGCGGCTCATGCTCTCGCAACCCAAAATGTGGCGGTATAACCTCGTGTGGCAGAAAGACCGGGTAACGGGTCACCTGAACGCCAACAGGATGCCGCTGCGCCAGCATGAGGACATTATCGTGTTCTACGACCGGCAGCCGGTGTATCATCCGCAGATGACCTATAAGCCGGAGAAAAAGAACCATCCTCGCGGTATGTTCAAAAGAATGACCAACCGATGTTACGGTGCGATGAAACCGACTCCCTCCCATATCTCGGACTGGAAATATCCGACTTCGGTCATTCCCATTCCCAAGGAACACAAGACAGGTGCATTCTATCACCCGACACAGAAGCCGGTTGCCTTGATGGAGTACCTGATATGCACTTATACCAACGAGGGCGATGTGGTACTGGACAACTGCATCGGTTCCGGCACGACCGCCGTCGCTGCCATCCGCACGGGACGGCATTACATCGGTTTCGATATTGAACAAGAGTATTGCGAGATTGCCCGGAAGCGGATTCAGGAGGAACGGGAACGAGGAAGTGAGACGAAAGAAGGCGAAATAAGGGAAACAAAGAAATAAACGAGAGCAAACAGAATAAAAACAGAATCAATAATATCAATCGGAATAGTGATATGAATATGAACAAGAAAGGAATCGTAACAGCATTTCTTCTGGCGGCGGGATTGTTTGCCGCACGGGATGCACAGGCTCAGCGTACATACGAAGAGATGGAACGGCTGACGGTCAATGAACAGGTAACGACCGTCATCACAGCCTCGGAGCCGGTCCGCTTTGTGGACATTTCCACCGACAAGGTGGCGGGCGACCAGCCCATCGAGAACATCATCCGTCTGAAGCCCAAGGAGACGGGACACGAAGACGGCGAGGTGCTTGCCATCGTCACCATCGTGACGGAACGCTACCGCACCCAGTATGCGCTCATCTATACCACACGGATAAGCGAGGCGGTGGCGGACAAGGAGATTCTGCTACAGGAACGGGATGCCTACAACAATCCGGCGGTCTCGATGTCCACCGCCGACATGGTGCGTTTCGCAAGGCGTGTGTGGAACTCGCCCTCGAAAGTCCGCAACGTGGCGACCAAAGCGCACCGTATGGTGATGCGCCTGAACAACATCTATTCGGTCGGCGACTACTTCTTCATCGACTTCTCCATCGAGAACAAGACGAACATCCGTTTCGACATCGACGAGATACGGGTGAAACTGTCGGACAAGAAACTCTCGAAAGCAACCAACGCACAGACCATCGAACTGACGCCCGCACTGGTGCTGGAGCGTGGAAAGACGTTCAAGCACGGCTACAGGAACGTGGTTGTCGTGAAGAAGATGACCTTCCCGAACGACAAGCTGCTGACTATCGAGATGACAGAGAAACAAATCAGCGGACGTAATATCAGCCTGAGCATCGACTACGAGGATGTGCTCTCGGCCGATTCGTTCAACACCGCTTTATTGGAGGAGGAATGACGATGGGAAAGAAGATGAAAACAGCTTTGTTGCTGATGCTTGTCTGCATGGGGATTGCCACCGATGCCCATGCGCAGCGCAACAGCGGCCGCCTCTCGCTCGGCGTGGGGCTGCTGTACGAGAACGGTATGGATGTGACGCTCGCCTACGAGCATGAGATGAACTACCGCCATATGTGGGAGTTCTTTGCCAACGGCTACCTGAAATGGGCGGAATGCGGCTCGTGCGGCCATGTCTGCCCGGAATCCTTCTGGCGCAATTACCGCACTTACGGCTTCGGAGTGGCATACAAACCCTGCGTGGTGCGTGGACGTAACCATTACGGGAATCTGCGTATCGGTGCATCTGCCGGGAGCGACACGAAAAAGTTTCTGGCAGGCATCCACTTGGGTTATGAGCATAATTATGTGTTGCGGTCGGGCTGGACGCTGTACTGGCAGGTCAAGGGCGATATGATGATAAAAGGGGCGGACTTGCTGCGGACAGGCGTCGTGCTGGGTGTGAGACTGCCGATAAAATAAGGGAAAAATAAAAAAGGAATAAGATGATTATGATACGAAAGATATATTTGGCGGTAGCGGCGACGGTTGTGTTGCTGTGCGCTGCCTGCGACGCCCATATCGACGTGCCCGACACTGCGGTGCGTCCGGGGCATATTCTCTGCGAGGACGGCACGGCATTGTCCTACGCACAGTATGAACAATCGGGGAAACGGGCGATAGCGGTTGTCTTCGATACCGAACGCCGTGAAGGTACGGAAGGTAACGGTTATGCGGTTTACCTGTGGGACATCGCTCCGGCGGCCTTTGCCGACAGCCTCGGTGTCGCACAAGGGACGTCGGCCGACATCGAGGCTCTGGACGGGAACATGAACACCTTTGCGCTGTACGACACACGGGAGACGGCTTCGCCTATGGCGGAAGCGGTCTTCGACCTGTGGCGGTACGGACAGAGTGCCTATATCCCGTCGGTGGCACAGATGCGGTTGCTGTATGCCATCCGGGAAACCGTCAATCCCGTCATCGAACGGTGCGGCGGCCATCCGCTGCCGTTGGATGAATACGATTGCTGGTACTGGACATCGACGGAAGTCGCCGGACAGGAAACGGCGAAAGCGTGGCTCTACTCGACAGGGAGCGGCGCGATGCAGGAGACACCTAAGACACAGGCGCACAAGGTGCGGCCTATAATTACCATGAACAAATAAAATGTGCAACGATATGAATGAAATAGATATGCTTTTCTGTATAGTAGCGATGGTATTGGGAGCTTTCCTCATATACTATCCCATGAAAGATGAATCACCTCGGCAAAAAGTGAAAAAACTTGCCGATTCCGTTGCGTCTGATAAAAAGAACATTGATTATCAGATTCAACGCTTCAGCTACCTTTTGGACAACATGGCAGCCGACAACGGGAAAGGTTCGGCTCTGAAATGCCAGATTGCCAGATTGGAGGAGGTTGTCAAGGAGTTGAACGGCAAACGCAAGGAACTTGAGTCAAGCAACCGGTCGATGACGGATGTTAATGACGAATTGACGCAAAGCAATGCTGAACTTTTAGAGAAGGCTTCTGAATTGCGTGATGAGATACAGCAGCAGGAAATTAAAATCCAACAGCAGGAAGAATACATCAATTCTGTCCAGCGGGTCAAGGAGGGGCTTGAGATAGCCTTGGACAATATTCAGGCAGAAGAGGTGCATTATCTCTCACAGCCGATATTCAGCATGAAAATGACGCCCATAGTCAGAAGCAAACTCGAATCTCACGGGATATTGTATATCGGCGACCTGATTCAGCTTAACGAGGAATACCTCATGGAAATCTGGGGTATCGGGCCGGTGGCACTTGAAAGAATAAAGACGAAACTGAACGAGAACGGTGTGTGGTTCGGTATGGATGTCATACGAATCAACGACCGTTGGTATCGTAGAAAACAAGAATTAACAACGGATTGATTCATGGAAGAGAGCAAAGAGTTACAAGGGTTCTACAAGATATTCCGTGCGGTCATATATGTCTCCGTGCTGATGGAGTTCTTCGAGTATGCCATCGACCCGGCCATGCTTGACCACTGGGGCGGCATCCTGTGCGATATCCATGTGCGCATCAAACGATGGATGATTTACAATGACGGCAACCTTGTGTACAGCAAGATAGCGACGTTCCTGCTAATCTGCATCACCTGCATCGGCACAAGGAACAAGAAACATCTGGAGTTCGATGCCCGGAAGCAAGTGCTGTATCCGCTAATCAGCGGACTGTTCCTGATTGTGTTTTCCGTGTGGTTGTACCATCATCCGATGGAAACGAGGCTGTACACGTTGCCGTTGAACATCATCCTCTATATGGTTGCCACGCTTGCCGGTGTGATACTGGTGCATATCGCTCTGGACAACATATCGAAGTTCATCAAGGAGGGACTGGGGAAAGACCGCTTCAACTTCGAGAACGAGAGCTTTGAGCAGAGCGAAGAGAAAACGGAGAACAAGTACAGTGTGAATATACCGATGCGATACTATTACAAAGGCAGGTTTCGCAAGGGATGGGTGTCGATAAGTAACCCATTCAGAGGGACTTGGGTAGTCGGGACACCGGGCAGCGGTAAGACATTCAGTATCATTGAGCCATTCATCCGGCAGCACTCTGCCAAGGGTTTTGCGATGGTAGTTTATGATTACAAATTTCCGACGCTTGCTACGAAATTGTACTACCATTACAAGAAAAACCAGCAACTCGGCAAGCTGCCCCAAGGATGTAAATTCAACATCATCAACTTTGTGGATGTGGAGTACAGCCGCCGGGTGAACCCCATTCAGGCGAAGTATATCAATAACCTTGCGGCGGCGAGCGAAACGGCTGAAACACTGCTGGAATCGTTGCAGAAAGGCAAGAAAGAGGGAGGCGGAGGCAGTGACCAGTTCTTCCAGACTTCTGCCGTTAACTTTTTGGCGGCTTGTATTTATTTCTTTGTGAACTACGAACGTGAACCCTACGATGCCAACGGCAAGAAGCTGTATGCCGAGAAGCGGCAAGACCCGCAGACGAAATTCTGGAAACCTACGGGTATCGTGCGAGACTGTGAGGGCGGCAACATCGTGGAACCTGCCTACTGGTTAGGGAAATACTCGGATATGCCGCATATCCTTTCGTTCCTCAATGAGAGCTACCAGACGATTTTCGAGGTGCTGGAAACAGACAACGAGGTCGCACCGTTACTCGGTCCGTTCCAGACGGCCTTCAAGAACAAAGCGATGGAACAGTTGGAAGGTATGATCGGTACGCTGCGTGTCTATACCAGCCGTCTGGCGACCAAGGAATCGTATTGGATATTCCACAAGGACGGGGACGACTTCGACCTGAAAGTAAGTGACCCGAAGAATCCGAGCTATCTGCTGATAGCCAACGACCCGGAGATGGAAAGTATCATCGGGGCATTGAACGCATTGATATTGAACCGACTGGTTACCCGTGTGAATACCGGACAGGGCAAGAATATCCCGGTGAGCATTATCGTGGATGAGCTACCGACACTCTACTTTCATAAGATTGACCGATTGATTGGAACAGCCCGAAGTAATAAGGTAAGCGTAACGCTTGGCTTTCAGGAACTTCCGCAGTTGGAGGCCGACTATGGTAAGGTGGGGATGCAGAAAATCATTACGACGGTGGGTAATGTGGTAAGCGGCTCTGCCCGCTCGAAAGAGACATTGGAATGGCTATCGAATGACATCTTCGGTAAGGTGGTACAAGTCAAGAAGGGTGTGACTATCGACCGGGACAAAACGAGCATCAACCTGAACGAGAACATGGACAGCCTTGTGCCTGCCTCGAAAATATCGGATATGGCGACGGGATGGATTTGCGGACAGACGGCGAGGGATTTCGTGAAGACAAAGACCGGGACAGGCGGCTCGATGAACATTCAGGAATCGGAAGAGTTCAAGACCACCAAGTTCTTCTGCAAGACGGACTTCGACATGAGGGAAATAAAGGCAGAGGAAGAGGCGTATGTGCCGCTGCCGAAGTTCTACACGTTCCAGTCGAGGGAGGAACGGGAGCGCATCCTGTACAAACTATTCGTACAGGTGGGTCAAGACGTCAAGGAGATGATAAAAGACGTGCAGAACCAGCGCAATGCGAAATAAGTAAAAATCCCTGCGATAACCACGAAATTATTGCAGGGATTTTTGTATTTGCGTTCCGTTGCCGAAAATCTTTCGGACGTAGAACCGGTTTTTGCGACCTTAAACAAACGATAGAAAATCCGGTGTTTTTTACATAGTTGCTATTTAAGACTGGTTTATAAATAAAAAACATTATCTTTGCATTCAAAAACAATTTATTAGTAAATGATAAAGGAGATAAACCGTATAAAAGCTGTGTTGGCAGAAGTTGGAAAAACGAATGTTTGGCTGGCTGAGCAACTGGGCGTAAACCAGACAACGGTATCGAAATGGTGTACGAATACCTGTCAGCCGGATTTGTACACTCTTTCCCGGATTGCAGAACTGCTCAATGTTAGCCGCCGAGAGTTATTGCGTCCTTAAATATAATCATCATGGCAGAATATACAACAGATACATATCAAAGAATCAAGGCATTGATAAGCCAAGGCGAGACCTCGGAGATTGAGTTCAAATCGGCGCGTGGAGGATTCCCCGGCAGTTTTTGGGAGAGCTATTCGGCTTTTGCCAATACAAATGGTGGTACGATTGTACTTGGGGTGGTGGAAAAGAACAACCAATTTTTCTTTGACGGACTTACGGAAGAAACCATCGTCCGCTATAAAAAGAACTTTTGGGATTGTGCCCATAACAGAGGCAAGATAAGTGTTTGCCTTCCACGTGAATCTGATGTAAGGATTGAACAAGTCGAAGATTCATATATTCTGATATGCGATATTCCTCGTGCAAGTTATGAACTGCGCCCTGTGTATATCAGTTCCAATCCGTTCGGAAATACTTACCGGAGAAACCATGAGGGAGATTATCTCTGTACCGATGCGGAGGTAAGACGAATGTTTGCGGATGCTGAACATGACCGCCATCCGCAGGACGGGCGCATCCTTGTGGGCTTTGACTTTGAAAGGGATATAGATATAGAATCTTTGCATCAGTATCGACAAACACTTGCCAGCTTGCAACCCTCCCATCCTTGGGTGGGTATCGACGACATGGATTTCTTGAAAAAAATAGGTGCATACGCTACAGAATATGAAACCGGAAAAGAGGGATTCACGCTGGCCGGTATTCTGATGTTCGGAAAATACGACAGTATTACCAATAACTCTGGCGACCCGATGTATTTTGTGGACTATCGGGAAAAAATTGCGACCGACAATCCTGATATAAGGTGGACAAACCGTATCTATCCGGACGGTTTGTGGGAAGCCAACCTTTATCAATTCTATGTAAGGGTATATAACCGGTTGATACAATCGTTGCCTCGCCCCTTCATGATGAAAGACGGAGTGCGTCAGGAAGAGACACCTGCCCACGATGCCGTGAGGGAGGCACTCATCAACTGTATTATCCACCAAGACGTTAATGCACAAGGGCATATCATCGTGGAGCGTACCGATGAGAGCCTTATCTTTATGAATCCGGGCATGATGCTGGTTTCACGGCAACAGTATTTCGAGGGAGGCCGTAGTATTTGCCGTAATCCAATCCTGCAAAAGATGTTTATGCGGCTGGGGCGTGCCGAAAAAGCAGGCAGTGGTGTGGATAAGATTGTGAACGGCTGGCAATCTTTGGGGTGGCCGCTTCCTACTGTCGCTGAAGAAACACGTCCGGACTATGTGGTGCTGACTATGCAGTTAGGCACAACCACCGTTAAGAAAACAACACAAGAAAACAACACAAGAAAACAACACAAGAAAACAACACAAGAAAACAACACAAGAAAGCCCAATAAGCAGGATGTAAGAAGACAGCAGCTTTTGGAGTTTTGCTCCGAGCCGAAGTCTTTGCTTGATATTATGCAGCATTTGGGATTGAAAGCCCGGAAAAATGTAATGAATGTCTATATCACTCCAATGATTGATACAGGGGTATTGAAAATGACGGAACCAAATAATCCAACAAGCCGTAACCAAATGTATGTAACGGTAAAAATGGAACAGGGGTCTCAAGAAGTATAAAAGAGGATATATAACAGGATATTGCGATTCAGCGTATCAAATCGACATACAACAACACTGCCCACATTTTTCGTGGGCAATGTTATGTATTTAATTGTCGTTATTTCACTTAGGCTCGTGCAGCACTTAGCAGCATGGCGAGCTGTTGGTCGCAGAAATTATCGTATTCCTCCTTGTCCGCACCACTTTCGATAGCCCGGTCGATAACATCGCCCAGTTCGTCGAAGCAGACTTCCTCATTGACACACTTGGCATTGTCATCATCTTCTTTCTGTAGATAGACCTCGTAGTAGTCGGAGCCGTTGAGTGCGATAACGACATATCCGGCGTGTAACCGTCCGTTTACTTTCAGCCGCAATGCCGGCAGTTCCCGGAATACCGTAGCGACAAATTCACTGACTCCCCACGACATAAAGACAGGCATGGGTGTGAATGATAATAACTGTTCTTTGATGGTCTGTGCGATGTGCATTACATACTCTTTATCCATGATATTGAATTTTAGATAATTATTGACTTGTGTTAGTTGAACCATTCGGGATTATCCGCTTTCAGTTCCGTGATGAGTTCATCGTCCGGTAATTTGAGGGTTCTTGCATCGGTGAAAAAGAACACTTCATCGTAAAGTCGTTCAGCTTCCTTGTTTGCAAAACCTTCGTTCTCGTCCTCGAAGCTACCCGGATGAAGTGCATCGAGCAGAGCGGTCGAACCGATAAGGAGTTCTTCGCCCTCGTTGGATTTAACGATACGGCAGATGTAGGTATTGCCGTCAAATTGTAACTCTTTCGTTTTCATACGCTTGTTATCTTAATGGGATGTGTTTCCCGTGAGCCTTGAGGTATTCCATGATGCACTTCGCTTCCTCGTGCGATGCACGGTTGCGGTCGTCGTAGTTGCGTGTCTCGTCTGCCATGACCACAATACACTCTTTGACCAGCCGATAAAGGCTTTGCTGCAGCGTGGGGTGCATATCGGGAATTGCCGCCGCAAACCGTTTCGGGTTGAAGTTGTAGCTGTTCACTGCTCTTTCCCAGTCTTTGGCGAGTTGGTACTCTTTGCTTTCCTTGATGTTGTCCATAATCTTGAATTTTAATGATTTGTTTTTTCTTCCCTCCGTTCGATTCCTTTCTGTCGGAACCGCTTTGGGATTTTATGGATGCGGTACACGGCTGTCGGTACAGCTTCATACGGAAGGCTTTTCCTGCCAATTACTCTTTCTTAGGAAAGGAAGAATTTGCGGGAAATACACTTCAAGCCGCCGGATCAAGCGCGACGGCCGACCTTTGCATCTGATAAAACCAAACCGGGAACGGCAGGGAATGAAGCCGGGAAAAACGCTATAAAAGGGAGGTCGAAGATGGTAAAAAAGAGAGGGAACGGAATCTATGAATGGAGGTGGGCGGGTGGTGACGGGTTCGTTAGAAAGTTAAAAGAGGTACTGGGGGCTTGTTTATTTTGAGGGCATACAAAGAAGAAGAATAGAGGGCGGATTTCTCCGTCCCCCTATCCGTTATGACAACATTTGTCAGGCAGCTATTTCTTCCGTTTGCGGTTCATCGGGTTGTTCCGCTTCCTGCTTTGCCTGTTCTTGCACAAGCAAAACGGCTTTCTTTTCCTCGATGCGTTGGTGTCGCTTTTCGTACACTTCATTATATCCGTCTTGGATATTGGCAAGTTCTTCGGGCATATGCTTTTTGGCGAAGTCAAGCAACAGTGAGGCGGTGGCGTTGTTGCCGAATGCTTCCTTGAAATTGGCAATCAGATAATCCCTGCGGATAACGGCTTTCTGCTTGGCGGTAAGGTTCTCGATGATGCGCATTTTGTCCTCGCTCGTAAGGTAGTAATAAGAGCCTTTATCCTCAATGCCTACCTCATTGAAATGCTCTCTGCGGAGTGAGGAGAGCAGGAAGAAATACACCATTTTCTCCTCGTCCTGCCCAAACTTGCGCTCGGACATATCGACCTCCAAAATACGCTTTTTGGTGTCTTCAACGGTCTTTTCGAGGGCAATCTCCTTGTTGCGCTTGTCCTGCTTCTCCAACTTCTCGATAGGCGAAAGTGGCATTTCGGTTGTCGTACCGTTTGCGGTGGTAGCGGTATTTGCAACATAGCACAGTGCAATGTCGTTGCTCTCGATACGGAGATAGAGGGAGATTTCTCCTGCTTCGCTTCTGGTGCGGATTGCTTCGCATTTCTCGGTGTAGCCGTTCAATTCCTGCCCGTAATCCTTTACTGCTTCCTCGTATTCCTCGGTGGTATCGTAATCCTCTTTTTGAGGTGCTTGGGGGCATTCGGGGTATTTCGTTGCATAGGTTTTAAGGCTTTCCACCTCGTAACCCATAGCGGTAAGGCGGTCGATGACGGCTTCATTGTAATTGTAGCTTTCGTGGCAGAGGGGAACGGCAGGGTGCTGTTCCATGAGGCGCATAGCCTTTTCGGTAAGGTGCGATGTGTTCATTTCCACAAGGCAAGCACGGTTGGCGCAATTTCCGCAACCACCCTCACAGAACAACATCATGTTATTGGTATTGTGAGGACATGAAAGACAGAGGGTTTTGTCGAATGAATAGCGATTGAGGTCTGTGGTGTATTGCCGTTCGATGCTCTGTGCCACCTCGGAGGCTTTCATGCCTCGCCAACTATTGTACTGCACCCCCTCTTTCAGATGTTGGTCGTACACCTCACGCTGTATCTCTTCCCCATAACGGCAGATTTCGCTTGCCACACTGATTGTGATTTCGTCCTGCTCCAACAGCACGGCGATTTCGGGTATCAAGGAAACGAATTTAAGGCGTGTACGGATATATGCTTCCGTCTTGCCGAACTGCACGGTCAAGGACTGTACATCGTGGCGACCGCTGTCTATGAGCTTTTGGTAGGCGTTGGCTTCCTCAATCGGGGTAACGTCCTTGCGCTGCAGGTTCTCGGTGATTGCCATTTCCTCGGCGGTCTCGTCCGAAATTTCCATGACGATAGCCGGAATTTCCGCCAATTCAGCCATGAGGGAAGCACGGTATCTGCGTTCTCCAAAGACAATCTCGAAACGGTTGTCCGCAATGGGGCGCACACCGATAGGCTGAAGCACTCCCTGCTGACGGATGCTCTCGGCAAGTTCCGCAAGGCTTGTCTCGTCAAAGTTCTTGCGTGGGTTGTAACTGCTCGGCTGAATATTTGCCAATGCTACCGATGTGATGTTCTTCTCTACTGCTTGGGTTGCTGCTGTTGTTGCCATAATCATAAAATTTAATTGTTATTGAATTGATTTTCTTTTTTATCCCTCTTTTCGGTTCTTTTTCTGCCTGAACCGCTTGGGATTTACAGATGCTTTATAGGACTGACGAACAAGCTGTTTTCAACGCTTTTTCCGGAAAATTACTCTTTCACGGAAAGGAAGAATTTTACGAGAAATGCACTTCAAAGCGATGAAATCAAGCGCGGCAGTCCAAATTTGCGTCTGGAAAACCAACCGGCGATGGCAGGAACGAGGCCGGACAAGCGGTAAGCGGAATGGATAGAAAGGGGGAAATGCAGCCTTGCAGCTATAAGAGGCGAATAGAACAGGAAAACTGCCAGGGGATATAAACGGAAAAACCGCTACCTTGTGGACGTGTGCCATAAGATAGCGGTATGGTATAAAAGTCGATTGGGCGGATTGCCGCCTCGGTTATTTCTCGTGCTTCTCCAGATATTCCTTCATCGCCTCGTTCACAATATTTCGGAGCGACATATTCTTTTCGATGGCGAGGTATTTCATCCGGGTATGGATGCTCTTGTCGATGACGAAATTGCAATGCACGGCAGGCTCTTTTTCCGTCCTCGCCGGTGCGGGTTCTTTCTTCTGTACGGATTTCCCTGTGGATGACAGCAAACCGTCCAGTCCGCTTCTCATGCCGTTTTTCAATGAATCACTTTTGCCCATATCGTTTTTACTTTAGTTTCAACACTTCCTTTGCCAACCCCATGTAATCCTTTGCCCCGTTGCTGTTCTTGTTATACTCAAAGATATTCATGCCTTTTATCGGAGCTTCGGCCAATGATACATTGTCCCGGATGACGGTCTTGAACACCTTGTCGCAGAACGATTCGTTGATGAGTTCCGCTACACTCTTGTTGAGCGTCTTGCGCTTGTCAAACTGGGTGATGACAATGCCTCCGATGTTCAGGTTCGGGTTCAGCCGTGCCTTGACAATCTCGACCACATTTGTAATCTTCGCCATTCCACGCATAGCGAGGAACTGCGCCTGTACCGGGATAATCAGGAAATCTGCCGATGTAAGGGCGTTGAGCGTCAGCAAACCCAGCGAGGGAGGGCAGTCAATGAGGATATAGTCGAATTTCCGGGTTTCAAGCAATTTTGCAATCAGCCCTTTCAGTATCAGTTCCCGTCCCGGTTCGTTGATAAGCTCGGATTCTGCCGCCGACAAATCAAGGCAGGACGGTACAACGGAAAGACCATTATTTAACTCGGACACGGGTAAGGGATATTCACCTTTCATCGCTCCGTACACCGTCCGTTCCTCTTCGATAGAGAGGCCGCAGGATTCCGTGAGGTTCGCCTGACCGTCCATGTCGATGAGCAGTACCCGCTTTTTCTTCTGCTGCAATGCGGCAGCGAGGTTGATGGTGGTGGTCGTCTTTCCAACACCGCCCTTGTGGTTCAAAACAGCGATTATTCTTGTCATAATTTCCTATCTTTATTTCTGATACAAAGATACTACTATTTTTAGTATTTACTATGATTAGTGCGTACTATTTTACTACTTAATTATATTTTAGTATCATAGTATTTACTACTCTACTAAAATACTGATTGACTAAATGTAGTGCATATTATCCTTTGCAACGGGAGATTTCCTGATATCCTACTTTACTAACATTAGTATGTACTATATTTAGTATCGGCTGTATAACAGTGAAGTAAAACCTATTTGGGAGGTGTATATAAATGGATATTGCCGTCGTCAGACTGGGATACAAGAAAAATCCCTCTGCCGGGCTGTCGCAACCCAACAGAGGGAAAAGGTTAAGATATGATTATGGTTTAAGCGGCTTTGGTCGTAGGCTCGAACCCGGCTGCCGTTGTTTCGGGTGGGGTAAGAGTGCGTTCCGCTTCCTTGAGACTTTCGTCAATCCTCCGCTGCAGCTCCTTGCACTCCACTTTGAGCCTTGCCAGTTCATCGGCCTTGCTCCACTGGCGGCAAGCGATGTCCTGCAACACCGGGATTTCGCTCTCTATCCGCTCCACCGTCTTTTGCTGCTTCTCGATAAGGGACGGCAATTTGTTTAGCGTTGCCTGCGGATATTGCACTGATTCCACGAAACCGAGCGGCAACGCCCCACTCAATCCGCAACGGTATTTCAGTCCGCTTGTACCCTCGACAAAGAACGTGTTACGGTCAAACTCTCCTGCCAAATTGTACTCGCTGCGTACCAACAGATTCAGCCCTGCAAATGTACCGATAGTGCCATACGCTCCACTACGGTAGGTCTTGGCGATGCGGTGCAGTTCCCGGCCAGTTTCCTCGGCTGTGGCTTGCGGCAGGTTGAGAAGCTGCGTAACCTTTGCCCCCTCGTATGTCGTGATGTATTCCCAGTCCTTGATGAAACCGGCCTTTGTGCGCTTTACCTTTTCAATATCTTCATGATTGGAAGCTATCTTGCGCTCGGCACGGATGCGTTCTTTCTTGAAAATGGCCTGCTCCTTTTCCAACTGCATAATCTTGTTGTCGAGCTTTGCCTTGTTCAGTAAATCCGTGTTGCCGGAAAGGATAGCCACGAACTCGGCGAAGTTCATGCCGTTGTCCTCGTCCATGCCGCCCTCGTCAATACGTCGCACTGCAATCGTGCCGTTGTTGATTTGGTTAATGAACATCTGTTTGTTTCTTAACAGATTGAATTTGTAGGCGTCAAGTGTCTTTTCCGTGCCGTAAATCACAATATCCACGATGTTGCCGCCCCACAGTTTCACGGTGTTGCCCTTGCGTACCGCCCTGCCGTTACGCTGTTCCATATCGGCAGGGCGATCGGGTAGGTCAAGGGCATTACTGCCCTCTTCCCCCCTCAGAACCGTACGTGAGGGTTTCCCCTCATACGGCTC